>CAYVXD010000049.1:0-26817 GCA_964454265.1 uncultured Candidatus Sumerlaeota bacterium
CTGGCGCGTAGCGAGCCGGACGGCTACCATCCGGGAAAGACAGGGCGACAAGTGAGCCTGGTATAATCATGATTAGCGTTTTGCTCCTCACCCGTAATCGCAAAGCCGAGCTACAGCGCTGCCTAGAAAGTCTTGAGCAGCAGACAACTCGTGATTTCGAGGTCGTTGTCGTGGATAACGGCTCGACTGATGGAACTGCGGAGATGCTCAGGCAGCACACAGGATGCCGCATCGTGCGGGTGGAAAATCGTGCAGGCGGCAGCTTTGCTGAGGCGCGCAACCGTGGGCTTGATCCTGCACATGGTGAGATCGTAGCGTTCATAGACGACGACTGCACAGCTGAGCCACACTGGCTGGAGAAAATTGCCCACGAGCTTCAAGAGGTGGATGCCGTTGGCGGTTTAGTGCTGCCAGCGGGTAATCTGCGATTCCCACGCTGGTGGCATCCAGAACTTGGGTGGTTGGTCGGATTGTCGGTACCAGGAATGCTCAGTAGCGGGCCTGGGTATTGGACAGCTGGGGCGCGTTACTACGCGCAGACCGCAAATATGGCGCTGCGACGCGAGATTTTGGTGCGCGAGCAATTCCAGGAAATTGGTGGCGATATGCGCAGGGAAGCCAGACGATATGATGCAGGCCGCGAGGATGCGGAGCTATGGCGTCGGCTGCGGGTCAAGGGCTTTCGCGTGCGCCTGGTACCTGATCTCATTGTGTATCATTATATCGGGCAGGAGCGCTTACGTCTCGGCTATCTGCTGCGACGTGCGTACAGCGATGGGGTGGCTTACTACATTCGCGAGCAGAAGTGTCAGTATCTTTCTTTCGCATGTTACGACATCGTGGCGCTTCCCCTACGCACGCTGGAAAGAGTTATGATCTACCTGTTTAGGGAGAAGAGGGAAACAACCACATCTGGAATCCCGGGGCGCACATGCCAGCAGGACGGTAAGAGCTCTGCACCATTGAACGATGTTTCTTCTTATTCGAAAGAGGCGCACAGCACCCTATCAATTCTGGCTATGAATCTGCTTTGGGGCGTACGGCAAGCGGGATTTATTGCGGGCTATGTGCGCTCGGGTGCTCGCGTGCGGCGCAGCATATCGGTAGGCGTGGAGATCGGGCGGCAATTGGTGCGCCATCTTTGCGATACAGCAAAGCGCCCGGTGCGCAGGGCGGCTGTAGTGGGGTACAGAACATTTGTGATGCCTCGGGGGGCGCTGCTGCCGTGGAAAAAGCAGGCGGGGATACCTGCGCTACCAACGCCTGTTGGATCAATCCTCATTGTTGCGTGTGGATACCTGGGCGACCTAATTCTTCTTCAGCCGTCGGTCAGGCTACTTAGGCGCTGCCTGCCTGAGGCCACGCTTACGTTGCTTACATACCCCCAGGGGGCTGAGCTCTATGCGCATGGTGGTCCAGCTTCCGCGGCGCAGCGGATCTTTAGCGAAATTCTTGTGTGTCCCCCTGAGCAGTGGGGAACATGGAGGCAACGGGGCAAGTTGATTGCCAAGCAGCTCGGCAGCAGGAAGTTTTCTGTGGTTGTGATAGAATACTATCATGGTGCGGCGCCAGAGCCGCTCTTTCTTACTGCCCGGGCACCAACTATAGCGTATGACCAGGACATTGGTTTTTCCAGACGTCTCTGGTACCAACTGGTTTCCCATCCGATTGCAAAGAATCTCGAGATCAACGAGGTTTTAAACAGCGTGCAGCTTCTGGAGCCGCTGGGGGTCAAGGGCTCGCCCGAGCCGTATGAGTTCGTAATTCCCGAGGACGTTGAGGCGCGCATCTGCGGGCGGCTTGCGGCGGACGAAATTGAGGCGTCGCAGCTGATCGTCATCAGTCCCGGGGCCAAGCTGCCTGCCAAGCAGTGGCCGGAGGAAGCGTGGGGGAAGTTGGCGCAGATGCTGGAATCCGGCGCGGCGGACAAGTCGAAATCCCTGGCGCAGATAGTATTCAGCGGCGAGCAGGCGCTGGCAGCACGACTTGACGGTATAATCAACCGCTATAAACTGCAGGCGAAAAACTATTCGGGCACATCGCTTGTAGAGCTAGGTGCGCTGCTCCGACGTGCACGCCTGCTTATCACCCCAGACTCGGGCGCCAAACATCTTGCCTTTGCCCTGGGCACGCCCACAATTACGCTGTATGGCGCCTCTGATGAGCGCCGGTGGGGTGCTCTGTGGGAGCATGAGAAGCATCAGGCGGTGCGGGCGTGTCCGTTTGATCTTTCTGCAGAGGAGTTAATGGGCCTGCCCGTGAATCACCAGATGCGCTGCATCACGCCTGAACTGGTGATGGAACACGTCGAGAAAGCTGTAAGAGATTTAATGCTTTAGTTTTGGGGGACCTTGTGTTGTAGTCTTCGAGGGTTTGAAAAGGATCGGGTAGTATGGTTATTCGAGGTTCTTAACCAAGAATACAGAGGGTGGTTATTAGAGTCGCGAGAGAACTTATGTGTGGCCGAATAACATAAGTTCGTTCTCAGAGGATATGCTAAATGCAAGGGCTAGACATCGGGTGGTCAAATTGGCACGCTTTATCCAACCGAGATCAGAATGTGTGACATATTGTCCATGTTTTTGCAGAATCTAAAAGGGACAAATCAGGGTAAAGGCAGGTATCTCTATTACCTGCTAGAAAATAATAAAGTTGGGTGCACCAAAAGGGGGCGTGGTTTCGTCAAACCTTCGCATGGACAAAAGGGTCGGTATTTAAGGGGATTGCATTGTAAGGGGTTACATATGAAATTTTTCCCTTGACACCGGTTTGCCCTGTGGAGTATTCTGAAGGTGAAAATAAGGGTTGGTGCGGTTTTATTTTGAAACTTTGGTATCAGTTCTAATAGCAGTAGACTAGTCCGGGATTTGTGGAAGAAAATATCGAAGATTTTTCTGACGGTCTTATTGCCTGTAAATTTGGATCTTAGCATTGATGGCTGGAAATATTTCCCAAGTGGATCAACTGTTGGTACAAAAAATGCTAGGAAATATTAATAAAGGACCGAAGGAAGTAAGTGGAATATCAAATCCGCACCCGTTTAAGGGAAAGGAGGTGAACAGAAGGGTGTTAGACACGTTGTCAGCATTAATCAGACTGCAGGAGCTCGAGTTCAAAACTGACTTTGCTAAAAAGGCAGAAAAGCGGAAAGCAGAAGCTGAGATTGACCGTTGCAAGGCAGAAGTGGACCCTGAGGTGTTAGAGAAGTACGAGGTGTTAAAGCAGCGCTATGGCCAGACTGCAATTGCGCGGCTGGAGCGTAATACTTGCAGTGGGTGTTACATTTCGGTGCCGCCGTCGAACTTGACAGCGCTTGCCGAAGATGTGTATGTATGCGAACATTGCGGTCGTATGCTCTACAGGCCCGATGACGCATACCATAAGGCCGGCATCGGCTAAGACTTCCAATGCGCCGCTGATGGCGCATAAACCTGGGTTCATGTATTATATCCTCCGACTCTGGTATGTGACGGTTTCTTCTTAGAATCTGTTGGGGGAATCTCTATCTCTGCTCTTGCCTTCCTTTACCTTTTCCCTGAGCCGTGTGAGATGGTCTTTGTAGACAGCCCCGAAAGGGCTCTCGACGATGAGGGCCTGCTCTGCCTCACGAAGGGCGGAGTCCATATCGCCTATCTCCTCATATAGCAGCGACAGGTGGTAGTGGTAGAGCGGATGAAGGGGATAGCAGCGCACTGCTTCTTGCTCGTAGTGTATGGCCTCCTGGTACTGGAATATACGACGATATGCCTGAGCCAGCTCATGCCGAAGGGATGCGGAGTAGGGGTTGAGCTGGATTGCGCGCTTCATCTTGAGAATACCGAGCTCAAACTGCCCGAGATCAAACTGCGTACGGCCAAGACGTGCGGCGTGGACCGAATGAGCGGGATCCCAGGCGTACGAGCGACGGTAGAGCACCAGTGCGCGGGCCTTATTGCCCTCACGTACCGCCTGATCACCGTGATAAGAATGAAACAATCCTACAGCAGGCCGTACGAGAAAAGAGGGTAAAAGAATTATCGGCGCCAGGGCCAAGATAAAAATGAGGACTCGGGCTATGCCATTCTTGCCAGGCGCCGACTCTCCTATTGCCTCCACTCCTCTTTGATTAAGGGCATGGCTTGCAGTACCCCGGGGAATTGCACGGCATCCAACTATTAACCCTCCAAGGAGACACCAATCCAAGAAAATCTCACGAACGTAAAATGTATATTCGATTAGCCCGTTCAAGAGAAAGATGACATACGCTACGATTACGGGCGTGAGCAGTGAAGCCTGGCGTTTATCCTCTGTGCTCCAGTATATTCTCGTGCCCCGCACGAGAACCCCTATTGCAAAAACCAGGAAAACAACAAGGCCGATTAAGCCTTGCTCAATCCAGAGTTGCGCTGCGAAGTTGTGCAGGTATCTGGATTCCCGAGCTTGTGGCAGACGGTATTGAGGATACAGGACTCCATACGCACCAAGTCCATTGCCAAGCAATGGGGCACGCGGAATCATCTGGATACCAATCTTCAGGTAGAAGAGTCGCTCTCTGACAGTGGTTAGGTTGGTGAGACGCTGGATCAGGGCGTTTGACCGGTTCTCTTCAGATGGAGCGAGGGCTGCGGCTCGCACCAGCAGGCCAGCAAAGAGAAGCAGGAGAACTATTGCGCTGAGGAATGCTATACGAATGGTCTTTGTGTGCTGAAGAAGGATCTGGCGGTTAAGGAGCAGAAGGGTCAGGATAATTGCCAGCGCTGCGCAGAGCATGCCGCCGCGCGATTTAGTCAGATAGAGCACTACGCAGGTAAGGACTATTTGTGCGAGCAAAGTCAGTCTCAGCCATGTGCGGCGTACCCCAACAGTTGAAGCAAGCACGAACGGGAAAGCAAGAGCGAGGAAGCCACCAAAGACATTCGGATTGCCAAAGCTGGCAAATACCCGTTTTTCCTTAAGTGCATGCAAAATGCCCCACTCAATACGATCCATGCCAAGGAATTGCTCTTGCCCTTTGAGTTGTTCATACAACCTGCTGAATCCCCACGCGTACTGATAAATCGCATAGATGCAGAGCAGCAGCGCAGTAATAACGAAAAAACTCGTCACCAACCGAAGGGGCTGGTACGCATTCGCTGGCCTGATAGCAGCGCTGCTACCGAATATCAGGGTTGCAATGATTAGCACCCACATGCCCTCGAGGAAGGAAACCATCGCGGGCCTGGCCTCTGAGATCAGCGGTGCGCGGAGTGCGGCTACCACACTCCAGCAGAGAAATAGGGAATAGGCGCAGAGCCAGAGGATTTGCGACCGGTCGAGCGAAGACTGCGGGAGACAGCGGAGCAAGACGACGAGTAGAACCAGGCAGATGCACCCAACTATGAAGAGCGAGTGCAACGGATAGGCTTGCTGGGGATAAAGATGTGAGAGGAACAGTATGATTAGAAGGCCGAAGAAGGCGATGAGGGGCGCGTTTTGGTGAACGAATGAGGGCTGCGGCTTCTGCATTTGTAATCTTCTTGTTTTTGTTAACAGGCTAGAAGCCTGTTCTACCGTACCAGTTGTGCAGCAGCTCGGATTGCTGAAGGTACTAGTTATGACGAGTTTTTGCTATCTGGCGCCCTAGTGGTTTCATATTCACTAAAGAAGTAGCCACATGGAATGTTATCCGCAACCATATCGCGATCACGTAAGTCGCGTTCATCAATAGGGAAGATGCGGCATACGCGCGGCTTGGTTTTGTGGATGCGACATGCCGGCATCCCGTTTTCCAGGTGATAAAAAGGGCAGCGAAAGACCATGAAGCAGCAGCGACCACAGCGGCGACACTCGCCATGGCGACGAGCATGGCCCTGCTTCACGTAATCCATACGCACAAAGCAGAGGTAGGCGCGGCGCAGCTTCCCCCACACGAGAATGAAGAAAGTAGCCATTGGTGATGGTGTGCTTTTCATTCTGTGCACCCTCGACTTCGTCAATAGGCCCGGGCAAAATAGACTCTGTGGTTCGCCCCGCTTCCACAACAGATACATGTGGCCTGTGGCGAAGGGGAGAGATCAAAGGGGATGCAGCGGATGGTGGCTTTCGTATCTTCCTTGATCTTCTCCTCGCATGCGTCCTGGCCGCACCAGTCTGCCACGAGGAAGCCACGCTTGTTCTCAATCAGATTTTGAAACTCGTCGTAGTCCGTGACACTACGGGTGTTTTCTTTCAGAAACGCAGTTGCGCGGTCAAAGAGCGAGCGTTGAATATCAACAAGGAGCCGCTCAACAGTACCGCGCATTTCGGTTTCGGGGACAAAGATCTTTTCGCGTGTGTCGCGCCGAACAATAACCACCTGGTGCTTGGCAATATCTTTTGGCCCGACTTCTATACGTAGGGGGACACCCTTCATCTCCCAGTGGTTAAATTTCCAGCCGGGGGTGAAAGTGTCGCGTACATCTGCTTCAACACGAATTCCAGGAAGTTCCTCGGCCAGAGCGGTCACCTTGGCTTTGATCTCTTCCTTTGTGGGTTCAAAGTAGATCGGCACGAACACCACCTGAATGGGGGCAATGCGCGGAGGCAATACCAGGCCAGCGTCGTCGCCATGCACCATTACCACGCCACCAACGAGTCGTGTACTCACGCCCCAGGAGGTTTGCCAGACGTACTTTTCGCTCTGGTCTTCATCAAGGAACTTAATATTAAAGACTTTGGCAAAGTGCTGGCCCAGGTTGTGCGATGTTCCGCCCTGAAGCGCCTTACCATCTGCCATTAGTGCCTCAATGGTATACGTGCGCAAAGCGCCAGCGAACTTTTCTCTTTCGGTTTTTAGTCCCATAATCACGGGGGTTGCGAGCTCTGTCTCAACAAACTCTTTATATACATTTAGCATTTTAATTGTTTCTTCCTGCGCTTCTTCTTCGGTGCGATGGCAGGTGTGCCCCTCCTGCCAGAGAAACTCCGTGGTACGCAGAAAGAGGCGTGTGACCTTTTCCCAGCGGACGATGTTGGCCCATTGGTTAATGAGAATGGGAAGGTCGCGGTAAGACTGAATCCACTTGGCGTAGATGCTACAGATGATAGCCTCGGAAGTCGGGCGGATAGCAAGGCGCTCTTCGAGTTTTTCGTTGCCGCCATGGGTAACCCAGGCGACCTCCGGGGCAAAGCCTTCGACGTGCTCAGCTTCCAGGCGCAGCAGACTTTCTGGAACGAAGAGAGGGAAATAGGCATTCTGGTGGCCGGTGGCTTTGATGCGCCGGTCCAGCCCGTCCCGGATGTTCTCCCACAGCGCGTAGCCATAGGGCTTAATCACCATGCAGCCCTTGATGGTGGAGTAGTCGGCCATGTCGGTTTTGCGAATGACATCCACGTACCATTGAGAGAAATCCTCGGTTTTAGACGTCAGTTCCTTGACAAATTCCTTCTCTGTTGCCACCGGGTCATCTCCTTTTTCGGTTCTTCAGGGTCCGTGGTGCGTAGGGGCGTTTAATTAAACGCCCCTACAATATTGTAAGAACACACCTCATGCCATATCGTTTTGCGCACCCGCGAGGGTTGCCCCTACTTTCCAATGCAGAACCGGCTGAAGATGCGGTCGAGAATCTCAGGGTCTATGGTGAGGCCGACAATTGCGGCCAGCTTAGCCAGTGCCTCATTAAGATCCACCATGATGAGTTCGCCGGCCTCGATTCCTAATTCAGGACAAGAAAGGTTGTTATTCAGCCCTTGAGAAACCCGCGCGAGGCTCTGCCTGATCTCCTCGAGCGTCGTTATGTGCCGGATGTTCGACACCAGAAGGCCTTCGCTCTCGATGCCGCGTTGTTCTTCTACCATCTCCTGAATAATTAGATTTTCAAGCGCGTCCAGACCCGTGCGCTTCAAGGCTGAAAGTCGAACAAAAGACACGCTGTCTGGAATTGCGAGCACGGCTTTTACCTGTTTTTGATCAAGTTGCTCGGGAAGATCAATCTTATTCAGCACACAGATTTGGCTAGCCTGCTTTACGGGTGCATAGCAAGCGATATCCTCGGGCTGCAAGGGCTCGCTTACATCAACAAGAAAGAGCACGAGGTCAGCGGTTTTGATTTCGCCTTCAGTTCGGCGTGTACTCGCGACTTCGATTTCATTTTTCGCCGCGCCGAGTCCGGCGGTGTCAATGTACGTGAGCGGCACACCACGGAGATCAATTGTGCCTTCAATGCTATCACGCGTAGTTCCGGGATGTGCGGTCACGATTGCACGCTCACGGCCAAGCATGGCATTAAATAGACTGGATTTGCCCGTATTCGGTCTTCCCACAAATACAACCCGAGCACCCTCGCGGTAGACACGACCCTTTTTCCCTTCGCGCAGGAGCTGTTCAACTTTTTCCTGAACATGAGCAATTGTCGTACGCATTGCCAGCAGATCGGGTTCTGGGATTTGCTCGTCAGGAAAATCAAGGCGGGCCTCTATTTCAGCGGCAACGTTAATCAGGCGATTACGCAGATCCTTAATCACTTCTGAGAGTTTGCCATTGAGCTGGCGCAAAGCAGTTGTGCGCGCAGCGTCCGTTGATGCCTGGATGAGATCGCAGACAGCTTCGGCCTGTGCAAGATCGAGCCGGCCGTTAAGGAATGCGCGGCGGGTAAACTCGCCCGGCTCCGCGAGGCGCGCGCCCTTATGAAGCAAGACCTCCATGATGCGCCGTACGACAGAAGGGCCACCATGACACTGGATTTCAATGATGTCTTCACCTGTATAACTTCGCGGGGCTCGCATAAGCGCCAGCAAAACAGTGTCAATTTTTTCTCCTGTTGCGGGATCAATAATAGCTCCCAGGGTCAGAACGTTGGGTTTGAGGCGCTCAATGGGAAGACGAGACCTGGCAGGACGATATACGGACTGCAAAATTTCAAGTGCTCCATTCCCGCTCATGCGGACAATGGCAATAGCACCCTCACCAGGCGGCGTTGCCCGGGCAACAATTGTATCCTGATTGTACATCGCGAGAAACCAAATAACGAAGATTAGCGAGATGGGCCGAAAACGGCTCCCAGACGGGAGCTAGTCAGCTAAGGTAGATTCTTCTAGCTAAAAATTCTAAATTGTTTTTTATCGCAACAAGAAGCTTAATTTGATCCGGCTTTGCTTTATTATTTAACTAATTACCAGACGCAATTGCATTTTATCTTCCTATAATCCATACCCAACTTCTTCCACATGGCCATTGTCTCTTTACAAAGCGCTATCTTATGATAGCTATGCTTTTTCTTCAAATAGCTGATGACATCCAAATACATCTTGAGACGCGTTGTAAAATCTACCTTCTTTCCCCAACCCGAAGTTTCTTTCAGATATTTTTTCCAGCTATGATCTTTAGTCCCGTTAAGTGTGCTTTGCAAACCCCTTAATGAACCAAGTGTTATTCTTTCAGGAACAATATTCGAAAAAACCACATCAACTAGCTCCTTATAATGCTTCTGCCAATTCTCTATAGGTACCATCGGGTCTATTCTTATCCTTACCTCGTAATTCTGCATAGCCAGCTTCTTTGCAGCCTCAATTCTATCTGAAACTTTCGGTGCTCCCTTCTCCCACCTCTCTGCCACAGGGATAGCATTCAAACTAAAGCTAACAATAACCTGGTCATGAGGTTTCATTGATAAAAGGTTTTTTACTCTGTCCGATTTGGTGACAAATAGAATCTTATGGGTCCTTTGTTTTTCAAATATTGGAATTATAAACTTTGAAAAAGGAACTTTCCCATTTTCGTACATAAGAGAATCGGCAATTTCACCCGTATTTAGAATTTCTGGCTCATCCACTTTATCAAGAAACTTTTCGACATGCAGCCTTATCTTATCAAAATCCTTAACCTTATAGCCCGGTATAATCTTACCGTTATGAAACCGGAATGTGCCTTTTAAATAACACCATGCACAGTCATACGGGCATCCATATGCCCATTTTAGTTCAAGAAAATGAGGGCAAACAACATCGGTTGGGTTCTTAGGCAGGGGCGTCTTATCAAATCGTGTGATAATAGAACCGTCGTTAACTCGGCTAAATAACGTTTTTACATTGCCTTGTATCGTGGAATACTTATTAAAATGAACCACTATCCGGCTATGCGCCTTTCTATCCAATGCTTCGTATTCTTCAAGCTTCTCTTTAACTAAGAAGCCAGCTGAATTATTCGAGGCCGAATTTCTGCTGACGGGAAAAAGTACGCAATCATCGCTAAGTTGTCTTCTGTTTTTGGGGTGCTTAAATTTCAAATGCCCTTCATCAACTAGTTGCTCTATTGCTCTTTTACATTCCGATGAATAAAAAGCCATAAAATGGGCTTTTACTATTTTTCGCCATAGCTCTATCCGCGTAATTCTCTCGCGGGTGTTAATTTCTTGCATGATAATATCTTTGAGTGGCGCAAGGTCTCTCATTTCCCTCCAATCAAAATCTTGGAAAAGACCGCCTTTGGAAGATTCCTCATGCATGTATTGAAAATATGCTTTGCACATTGAATCATTCATAAGCAGCATACCATCCGGATGGCGCGAACAGAATGTAATAAAGTATTTTATGTGCTTTTCCTCTTTTTCTCTAACCGGACACGAACCAGAATAGGGGAGATAGTTAAGTAAAAGTTCTCTGTATTTCGCAATGACCTTTCGCTCTTTTTCCTCCGGCATTAACGCATCATTCCACATGATTTTTTTCCAGTACTCACCACCCAAGGCTTTTGTAAGGGTTATGTTAAGCTTTTTTGATTTATCTCTCTGCTTTCCGCTTTGGACAACTTTCGCTGTTGCGAGCCGATGAAGGGTTGGCATACTCATATTAATAAGAATCTCAGTGCTATAAGAGATATCTCTTTTCAAGAAAACCTCTATTAAGTTAAAATCCAAATCCTTAAGACCAAATGGATCTAAATAGATAAATAGCGTCTGATTCGTAAGGATTTTTTTTGTCTCAACGAGAAGCTCCTGCGCGCTGCTATGCAATACTTTAAACGAGGGTAGGTATGGAGAGTCCTTTAGCGCGCTTTCAAGCTTTTGATAGTACTTTCTCTCGGAATTCACAAAGATTGCTAAGTATCTTCCACGAACATGGTTCTCTGCATTCTCAAGGATTATAAGGGGTGACCCCAGCTTATCCGGGCCCGTTTCTTCCTCATATATGCCCGGTCCAGCAAAGGCGTCGATCAATATTATCCGCTGTCCAAGCGTAGCAACCTTACGGAGGTATGGCGGTAAATAGTCTCTTAATACGGCGTCCTTTATCTTAGACCAAGGGCGTTTACCCCTGAAAAACTCGTTTTCGGTGTTTTTTGCCGTCATTATGTTACCAGAAACTTCGTGGACTTTAGCCTCAGGCTGTAGTGTCGGAATCGTCAAGCACGTCAGGGGCTTCCTTTTGCTGGAGGGCAACAATGACCTGGCGCTCGCCCTCTCGGCCGCGGCTGTAGGTTCTGACACCTTCGAATGACTTCAGGAGGTTATGAATTATTTTGCGATCGCCCGCCGGCATCGGCTCGAGAACAATCTCTTTTCCTGTTTCGACGACTTTAATTGCGGCGCTTTTTGCCTCGCGCTCCAGGCGCGCATGACGCCGCTCTTTGTAGTTTTCCACATCCAGTAAGACGAAGGGCTGTTCTCTACCGCCGCGGTTCACCATACGGTTGACGATGTGCTGGAGAGCGTCAAGTGTCTCGCCTTTTCTGCCGATAAGAATCGAGCCATCTCTTGTGGTCAGGTTAACCTTAATCATATTACCATCCAGCTGTGTTCGCACTTCAGCAAGCATGTCCATGTGCTTGAGGATGCCAGTTACTTTTTCGCGTGCAAGCTCGACGAGGTAGTCTTTCTTTCGGCCCACCCTGACGCGTACCTCAAGTGGTTCGGCGCCTTCTAGGGTGTCGTCGGCCTCGTCAATACGAAGAAGCTCAATAGCATCACGTGGTGCCTGCAGCTTCTCCATAGCTAACTGCATCGCCTCGTCAATGTTCTTTGCCGTGATTTCGATCTCGCTCATTTGCCTCACTCCTAACTATACTTCATGATGCGATTTGTTTCCCCTGCTTTTGGCTTCTTTGGGTCGCAAAGCCTTCTCTCTTATGTTGCCGAGATCGGGCTTGCTTTCTCCTTCTTAACCAGCTTATTGGCTATCAATTGATGAACACTTTGCCAGATGTTGGATACCAACCAATAGAGCACCAGTCCGGAGGGTAGGTTGTAGAGGATGAAGGTAAATACTATTGGCATCATAACAACCATCTGGCGCTGCGTTGGATCTTTAATGTTTGTTGTGGAAAAGCGGGAAACCATGTATTGCGACAAGCCCATAATGAGGGGCAGGATGTTTAAATAGGGGCCCAGGAGGGGAAGGCTGAAGTCAAACTTGAGCAATGCATCTGGACCGGAAAGATCCTTGATCCAGAGGAATCCCTGCTGGCGCAGATCAATGGCCTGGCTGAGCAGCCGATAGAGAGCAAAGAATATCGGCATCTGGAGCATCATGGGAAAGCAGCCGCGCAACATACCAAAGGGGTTAATCCCATGCTGCTTATAGAGCTTCATGGTCTCCTGATTTCTTTTCTGGGGATTATCCTTATACTTCTTCATAATCTCGTCAACATACGGCTTGATTTTCTGCTGCTCGGCCATGGACTTGGCCTGAATTTTCATACCTTTGTGTGTGAGCGGATGCATCGCAACGCGCGTCAGGATGGTCATAGTAATAATAGCCAGGCCGTAATTATGCAGCATGAGGTTCAAATATTGCAGAATCTTTAGCAGCCCAATACAGAGAGCTCTCATCCAACGAAAGCTCGTGTGGAAGAGAACCTTGGCAAGATTGTAATCGGCGGCTTTGAGAATATTATACTCTTTAGGACCGACAAAGAGCCTATATTCATATTCCCTTATTTCGCCTGGCTCCAAGGTAAACTGAGGATGAAAGAGCTCGATTGACATTGGTGGGGACGGTTTGTTTTCCGGATTCGAGTATTCCTCAGTAATGTTCCGATACCTAACCTGGCTGAGAACGGCAATAGAAGGGTCAGACACAGGGACAATAGCGGTAAGGAAAAATCGCGTCTGAAGACCTGCCCATTCAACTGGACCCGTATACTCAAACGGCTTGTCTTTTTTCGGAACCACGCCTTTCGGCTTGGCGGTTCCTTTGAAAATGGCCTTAACGTCATAGCGATGCCCCGCCCCGGCGGGCTCGAGCGGCTCAATTGAACCGATTCCAGCGCCCCATGAAACGCTCAAACCCCTGCCGTCGTAATCGAAGCGGTACCTGGCATCGGTTGTGTTTTCAACGGTGACACGCAGATTACACAAGTAGCCATTTATTGGGATAGTAATGACCTTTTTGAGGCGGATACCTTCCAGCGGTGGCGATTTAAATGTCAGGGTAGTGTTTCCCTGGGCATCTGTAGACCGCTCAGATGTAAAGACCATCTGATTGAACTCGCCGTAGCCGCGAGCATTGAATTCGCGCAGGTCAATTTCCAGCGGATATTCACGGCCTCCAGGACTTGCCACCTGAGGTATTAATTGAATAGGCTTGCCTATTTCGTTGTCTTTGATGGAGACGTATTTGGGGTCAATAATTTCCCAGCTTACCGGACGGGCACCCAGGGTACTGAAGACAATGTGGTAGAAGTCGGTGGCGACGGTTATCTTTTCCGCAGCCTCAAAGTCACCAGGGGTAAGCTCCTCGGCGGCGGAGATAGTATCGGGACGGCGACGGGGGCCGGGTGTTTCTGCCGGCCCGGGTTTTTCCACAGCCTCGGCCTGTTCGACAGCTGCATCTTCTGGAGCCTGCGGCTCCTCGGGGGGCCTCATCATCATGCTGTAGAAGTTAATGATGAGAAACAGAACGAGTAGAAAAAGTATCCAACGTTTATCCATTGACCGTTATACTCTAAATCGCCACTACGGGCGACCGGGATTTGCGCACTAACTTGAATGTCTTCCGGGCATCAAGCCCGTTGCACATTCTCTAAAAATTCGCCTACTAACCCCCAAGAATTCCTCTTTTAGCGTTTTCCGCCATCAACTTCTACGGCACGGGATCAAACCCTGCACGGTGAAGGGGATGGCATTTGATGATTCGCCTTACAATGAGCCAGAGGCCTGGTAGCAATGGTTTTCGCTGCAAGACTTCTGCGGCGTAGTTTGAACAAGAGGGAACAAAACGACAGCACTTCGGCAGAAAAATAGAAATGTAGCGCTGATAAAACAGAACTATGCATAACAGAATGCGGCGTATCACCGAATCAATTCTCTTCATTTGACTTTAGTATCCCTGCCTTTGCTAAGATTGTTTGAAGACTAGTTAGCACGTTAGCATGGCTTACGGAACCACAGGACCGGCGATAATGAACAACAATGTCATAGCCAGGAGCAAGATATGGCAGAAGTTTTCTAAACGACTCGCGCACTAGCCGCTTCAGGCGGTTGCGCACTACCGCGTTGCCATGCTTACGAGACACCGTAATGCCAAGACGTGTTGGTTCGTCTCTATTCTTATATGCGTAGTAGAGAACCAGTCTGCTGTTCCTGAGAACCTTACCGTTTGTATAAACGCAATCGTAATCCGAAGTTTTGTGAATCCGATGCGCGTGGGTAAAGCGTTCGCTCATAATGACGTGCGGCATTGTCGTGGATTAATGCGACAGGCGCTGGCGCCCCTTTGCGCGCCTACGCTTAAGAATACGCTTTCCCCCTTTGCTGCTCATGCGCTTGCGAAAGCCGTGCTTACTTTTCTTCTTTCGATTGCTGGGCTGAAATGTTCTCTTCATTATTGTGCTTTCCCCTTGCTAGCCAAACAAAGCCATATTTATAGTTAAATCCTTTCGCATATGTCAAGACCCTTTTCCTTTTGGGTCTTATTTCGTGCCATGAGGAATCGTCAATGGAGGAAGAGAAGCAATTGTGGAAAACTCCATGCACGAGAAGGGCCGTTTATTGCGCTGAATGCATATAAATGTTTCTGAATTGTGGGTTTTGAACATCCCTTTACCAGCAATTAGAACACAACTGGTACCTGTGAATAACTCAAAAACTCGAATTCTGGAGGTTAAGAGTCTCTGGTTTTGTAACTCTTATTAAATCAATTATCTTGCACAAAAAATAGTTTCTCTTTCCCTATACTAGAAGCCGTTTTCGCCTGTGGATAAACCTGTGAATTGTTTTATAAGGGCATTTGGCATAGTATAATGGCTTTACTGGGAGAATCTTTCGGCGCTAAATCGCTAAATCATCTCATAGAATGATTCACAAATTGAGAGCCAATCTGTTTATAATTTACAGAAATATCCTTAATTTTGTTTTTGGAAAAAAGTAGTGTTAATATTTTCTGAAAAACCCAGCGTCTATTATTAACATGCCTATTCACTCAAAATTCATAGCTTGCCTGAGTATTCCCCATAATTCTCGTACCTAATACTATAACTAGCTATATATATTATTTATATATATAAATACTTTAGTAGAATAATGAGTCAAGAAATTGGGCTGTTAAATTCATTTTAAAGGAAATTTTAACAATTCTACTGATCAATCAAATAGATAATATCCCCATTACTAATAGTTCCATTGGTGGGATCGTAGATTGGTTCACTGATCTGCTGGTCCTTATAAATTCTTTGTTTTAGTAGCCAGCGCCAGAGGGTTTCTTGATTGGTTTTTCCGCTAGACTCAATAGGTTCAGCGGGAAAATTACTCTTCAGCGTTCTTTGATTTTTCCCAGAGAGCATCCATTTCTTCAAAGGTCATGTCTTTCAGGTTCTTATTATATTCGCGACCTTTCTGTTCGATGTATTTAAATCGCTTAATGAATTTTAAGATTGTTTTTTGCAATGCCTCTTCAGGATGGACGGAAAGGAAGCGCGAGAGGTTGACCAGGGCAAAGAGGAGGTCGCCAAATTCTTCTTCAATTTTTTTAGGATCTTCTGATGCGTAGGACGCTTTGAGCTCCGCGAGCTCTTCTTCGACTTTGTGGATTACGTCCTGTGTATGTTCCCAGTCGAAGCCAACGCGTGCGGCGCGATCCTGAATCCGATGGGCGCGAATTAGCGCTGGCAGTTGAATGGGAATGCCGCCGAGAATAGACGAGTCGGAATCTTGCTGCTTTTCCTGTGTTTTAAGATGTTCCCAGTTTTTAAGGACCTCAGCGGATGTTTTCAACTTATGGGAGGTAAAGACATGAGGATGACGGCGAGTCATTTTGTTACAAATGCTCTGAAGCACGTCGGTAATAGTAAAATTTTTGGCAAGCTTTGCAAGTTCGGCATGAAATACGATCTGGAGCATGAGATCGCCAAGTTCTTCCTTCAGTCCTTCAAAGTCTGAGTTGTCAATGCTCTGGTTGACTTCGTAGGCTTCTTCGATGAGAAAAGGTTTAAGAGAATGGTGTGTTTGCTCTTTATCCCATGGGCAGCCGTTTGGGCCCAGGAGAGTGGCCATGATGTTGAGGAGTTTCTGGAAAAGCTTAAGTTCTTTGGTTGACATGGCTGTTGATGGAAAGAAAAATTTAGATTTAGGATCGTCATAAAATCAGAACAGCAGAGTGGCAGAAATGCAAGGAAAAGTCAATAAGGGATGGTTTTGCTGTTCTTTTTGCGATCTTTTACTCTTAGCGAGATAAAAAGAATTTACTCGCGCAAAGACGCAAAGAGACTGGTTTTGAATAAAAGCAGAGGTTACCGAATGTTTGGTTTGACTTCGCGAGAACAAAGAGGCAGGAAGAATAGCGCACGGACAGAAATTATGAGGGAATAAGGAGGAGGCAAAGAGTGACGGCGGGGTGCGTCAAGCAAATTGTGTGCGGAAAACTTCTTGCGCCTAGTGGGATTAGGCATAGCGTACTGTTAAAACTGAGCAAGGGGAAAATTCAGGGGATAGAAAGCTACGGTGGCGAGGGTAGTGAGGGAAGCAAGATAGATGAAAAAACACTTGATGCATCACGGTACACCGTTGCGCCGGGATTCATAGACATTCATATTCAGGGGTGCGGGGGAGCAGACTTTCTGGATGCAACACCTGAGGCAGTAAGGACGATCAGCCAGGGGGCAGCCAAAGGAGGCTGCACGAGTCTGCTGGCGACAACGACGATTAGCAAGGAGGACAGAGACCTAAGTAAATTTCGCCAGTTAATCGCCAGTGTGAAGCAACACCGTGAGGGGGATAGAGAGGGAGCACGGATTCTGGGTGTGCATCTGGAGGGGCCATATTTGAACGAAGCTAAGCGCGGGGGCTTTGGTCCGGAATACATCAGGTCGCCAGATCTGGATGAGTTTCGCAGGATTCTAGAGATATCCGATGGGTTATTGGGTCTGATCACGATCGCGCCGGAGCTGGAAGGAGCAGCAGCCATAATTGAGGAGGCAGTGAAGAGGGGAATTTATGTTTCCTTAGGCCACACGATGGCGACGTTCGATGTGGCACAGCGAGCGTTCTCGCTCGGAGCAACGCAGGTTACGCATGGGTTTAACGCAATGGAGCCGCTGCATCATCGCGAACCCGGACTGATAGGGGCAGCGCTGCTCGAAGATGAGGTGTTCATCCAGGTAATTCCAGACGGTATACATCTGCATCCTGCGGTGCTACGCCTGTTGGTGAGGCTCAAGGGGAGTAAGCGTCTGGTGCTTATCAGCGATGCAACAGCGCCATGCGGGCTGCCGGAAGGGACAAAGATTAAAGGAGTTGGCGGAGAAATCATGTTGAAAGACGGAGCAATTCGTCTTAATGATGGGACACTGGCAGGAAGTGCGCTGCTTCTCAACCGGTCAGTAGAAAGGATGATGCAGTTTGCCGGGGTTAGCCAACTGCAAGCGGTTGAAATGGCAAGCCAGACCCCGGCAACGGCGATTGGAATAGATAAGCATACGGGATCAATTGAAGAAGGTAAGGTTGCAGATGTTGTGGTGCTGGACGATGATTTTAACGTGAAGTATACGTTGTGTGAAGGTCGTGTCGTATATCGGAGTAATGATTCGTAGGGGGTTCATCCGCCACGGCGGACGTTGAACCCTTTGTCAGGCTCAAGGTTTTGAGCCCCTACAGCTATAAAACAGGAAATCACAGAGGCAGGAGAGGTGAAAATAAAGAGAAAAAAGAGCGAAGAGGCAAATGAGCGGCGCTGGGTGGCAGTTATCTTGGGTGTATTTGCCATAGTATACGCGTTGCTTGTGGCGAGCCACCTGAGCATTGCCTACATTGATTTCGGGGATGGAAACTATCTCTATATTTCCACACGTCTTGCAGATGGGCTGGTGCTGTATCGAGATATTCTGTCGCCGCAACCGCCGTTTCATCTTTATCTTGGGGCAGCGCTGACATGGATAGGGCGTGGGCTGGGGAGTGCACTGTATACGGTGCGTGTGTTCAGCATCCTGCTGCATCTGGGAACCATGTTGGTGATGTACCTGGTGGGGAGGCGGGTGATTGGAAATCGTGCAGGTGGTTTAGTAACAGCGGCGATTTACATGCTGCTTCCGATTGGTTTCTGGTGGAGCCTGGGATATGAGTCGGAGCTGCTGGAGATTCTCTTTCTGATGTTCTCGTTTCTTTGCTTTATTGATGGTGCGCGGCTCGATGTCGCCGGACGTGCGCAGGCCGCGGGCAAGAGAATGGCGGTGGCAGGGGTGCTAGCCGTGTGCGCAATATTCACGAACATGACCGCGGTGCCGTACGTAGGCTTCAGTGCGCTCTGGCTGTTGGTACGGCGTCGCAGGCTGGTGCTCTGGTATCTTGTGCCGATTGTGGGGCTGACAATTGTAGGAATTGCGCTGCTCGAGCTCCTAACTGGCGGGAATTATCTTGGTAATGTGTTCTTTAACCAGGTGGGGACGTTTCCCAAGAGGGCGATTAGCGGGCAGAGTGTGGTGGCGTATGCGATAGGCAAGATTCTGCGGGAAGGAAAGGATGTGCTCTTCTGGGAAGGGGCGTACATTGTACTTGCGCTGCTGGGGTTGATTGGGTTTATGCGCAGGGGGTTGGTAGGGCAGGCATCCCAGCTTGGCTTTAATAATCAGCATGTGCGGGAGTATATCGGGTGGTATGGGTTGTTTTCGGTGCTTTCGATAGTGTTCGTCTCGAAAGGCGCGACAATGGAATATATCTTTACGCTAGGCGAGCCATTCGTGGCGTTGTTTGCTGCATATTTTGTGATTGAGTTTGCGAAATGGATTACGCGACCAGCGGAGGAGAAGACAGATATTGCAGGTGATACGTCGCGGGTGGTGAGTTTGATTGGTGCGGGGCTGTTGGTGCTGGTTTGCGCAGTCATTGGAATTGCATTTATGCGTGTAACGCTGCTTCAGAAGAACTACGAGCAAGATACACAGGGTGTGCAGAACATAGTAAGTTACATTGAGAAATATAGCAAACCCGGAGACCCAATTCTCGCGCCGCCATACTACGCCTTTATCTCCAAGCGACGGATCTATGAGGAGTATTCGGAGCTCTTCATCTGGACGATTAAGTATAAGAGCGAACTGATCGTGGAAAAGCGCCCAGGCGAGGGAGTGCGGAAAGCAGAGAGCATTGCTAACGGGATGGCCGGGAAGCAAATTCCTATTGTGGTGCTGGACCTAAACCAGACGGGCCGCATTCCACCAATTCGGGACGCCATCGAGCGTTTCTATAAACCGCTGCTCGAGAAACCAATTTACACCTTAAATACCCCCATTCAGCTCTACATTCCAAAGTTATAGATGCCAGGCGTATTTTTCCATTACGAGGTGGGCGGCTGAGGTACGGAGTTTTTCCTAAAACAGGAGATACTTCGTGCAATTAGTTTTTATTCATGATCATTAGTGGTAGCTGCTGTTTATAAGCGCACGAGCGCAACAAATAACTGCGCGCATGGCATGAATTATTAATGAGCCCCCAAAACGCAGTTTATTGCTTTAGTGGCGATCCAGTCTCGTAATGATAATGGGCCTTTCACATCCCGACGATGAGGATGGCTCAACCCTTTAATCCTTCCAATGTTCCTGGCCTGGTCTTGTGCATAAACCCGAGTGCGATTCCGCCAATTACAACTGTGCAGCCGAGCAACTTCGCCGCACTCGGACTTTCGGTGAGAATAAAGTAGGCAAGGATTATGGAGATTACCGGTTCTGCCAGGAGAAAGATGCCCACCATTGCGGGGTGAAAGTATTTGAGCGACCAGTTGATGCTGGAATGTCCCAGCACGGTAGGTACCAGAGCAAGAAGAAAGAGGTAGAGCCATGCGCTTGAGGGATATCCGCTAAGCGGGGTTTTTACAACCAGACAGCCGAGAAACAAGAGCGTGCCGGCAGCGATATAGAGGGGAAAGATGTAGGAGAGCAAGTCGCGCGAACGGCGTGCACGGCGGCCTACCAGGAGATATCCCGCACCCGTGATTGCACCTGCCAGGGCCAGCAGGTCTCCCAAGAACGCTGTATGCGCACGATGCAGGTCTTCCCAGGCAATGATCACACTCCCGATGAGGGTGATCCCGACGGCAAGCCACAGATTGGGTGTGACCTTGTCGCGTGTAAAGAAGTGTGCGATCAGGGCGGCAAAGATAGGAGTCGTTGATACCAGCACAATGGAACTCGCCACAGAGGTAAAGCTCAGGGAGCTAATCCATGTGGCAAAGTGGAGTGCAAGGAGCAGGCCGGCGAATATGCTCAGGGCGAAATCTGAGGCAGTGTAAGGCATTTGCGCGCGAAAGCGCCGGGCGTAGAAGGCCGGGTAGAGAAGCACAACTGCAAAGCCAAGTCGATAGGCGGCAATGGCCAGAGCTGGCGCGTGGGTGAGCTTGATCAAAATTGGCGCTGCGGAGACTGCACACACGCCGAACCACAGACCAAGTAGAGGCGATTCGCGAATCGCCCCTACATTTTTGCGTAATTCGCCAGATGTCATTATTCCTCCCGGACGCGGACGTCTACCTGGCTACCAAAAGAGTCCCGTCAATCCGTGATAAATCTTATCGATCCTGTAAATCCTGTTGAAAAAGACATCAGCATGATTTTGCTATACCGTGGTGGGAGCATTACGTAAATCTGGCAGGGGGTCAACTGATTATAGTTATAGCAGCGAACATCGCGCAGGAAGAAGGGTCTCGAAACAGGCAAGATCAGTCACTTTTGGGCGAGTTGGATTCAGAATCGGGAGGTTCTTCGTTGTGAATCTGGTGGAGAATCTGGTTGATGCGTGCAACGCGGCGAAGCGAAGTATCGAGTTCAAATGTGATATCAGGCATGAATTTGAGAACGATGCGAGAAGAAAGGAGGCGTTTGATTGAGCCTTTAGCACGTGCGAGGGCCTCCAGGGTGTTGTGCACCTTCGTTTCGTCCTCTTCCAGCATGCTGACGAAGACAATGGCATGCTGAAGGTCCCTGGTAACTCTTACTGAGCTGACCGTGATGAAGCGAAAGCGCGGATCCTGTAGCTCGAGGAGGAGAATTTGCGCGATCTGATCGCGGATCAAATTTTCAACACGTTTAATTCGTGAATGAAGCATGGTAGAACCCCTACAGGCGCATGGGGCGCACTGGACTTGTGTGCCAAAATAGGCAGGTCGGGATCTTGGGCGCAGCGACCTTGCTTAGAGCAGTTCGATTTCGTAGTGGCTGAGCTGAATGTCGCTGGTTTTCTCCAGGTCGTTAATAATAGTATAGAACGTTTTTTCGACAGCGTCTCGCAGGGAATAGACCGTGACAATAGCAAGGGTGCACGTGCGCCAGCGGTCGTTGTTGTCAACTTCAGCAACTCCAACGTTATAGTGACGGCGCAAGTAGTTGACGTGCTTTTTCACAATACTGCGTTTAGCCTTGAGTGAGTTACAGTTTGGGATAAAGAGATTAACTCTGAGCAGCCCGATAATCATGAGCGAGCCGCGCGCCGCGGTTATGAGAAGCCGGAGGGCTCTCGTATGGGAATAATTTTGCTGGTACGCGTCCTTTGGGACGCGTCAGCCAGCTATTCTATGACCTGGGGTATTTCTTCCATGATGTATGCTTCAATAATGTCGTTTTCCTTAATGTCATTAAAATTGGTAAGGGCGATACCGCACTCAACGCCAGCCTGGACGCGTTTGACATCATTCTTGACGCGGCGAAGCGAGGCGATGGAGCCATCGTAAACAATGGCGCTATCGCGAATGACGCGAGCACGGGCGTCGGCAAGGATTTCGCCTTCAGCAACAAGGCAACCTGCGATATTGCCAAGTTTGGAGATACGGAAGATCTGGCGAACCTCAGCGCGGCCCTTAAACACTTCGCGATATTTCGGTTCGAGCATACCAGTCAAGGCTTTCTTGATGTCGCTGATCAGTTCGTAGATCACGCGGTATATCTTGACGTCAACACCTTCGCGCTCGGCCAGTACGCCAGCAGTAAATTCGGGCCGGACGTTAAAGCCGATAATAATTGCACCGGAGGCAAGGGCAAGGTTGACGTCGGAATCGTTGATGCCGCCGACTGCGGCATGGATGACATCGATGCGGACCTCAGGGGAGGAGATCTTGTTGAGAGACTGAAGGATGGCCTCCATGGAGCCCTGAACGTCACACTTGACAATAAGGTTGAGTTCTTTAATTTTGCCCTGCTCGACGAATTCGTGCAGGTTTTCGAGGGCAATCATCGGGGTTTGACGCAGGCCTTTTGCGCGCCAGCGAGAGGAGCGAATGGCAGCGATGTGACGGGCGATCTTTTCCTCAGGGAGCACGAGAAAGAGGCCACCGACCTCAGCCGCTCCCGTTAAACCAATTATCTCAACAGGTCTCGAAGGTGCTGCATCGTAGGCAAGTCTCAGATGCTCATCATTCATGGCACGGACTTTGCCGTGCTGCTTCCCGGTAAGGAAGACGTCGCCAATGCGCAGTGTTCCATTCTGGACAAGCACTGTGGCCATGGCGCCGCGAAGTGGGTCAATATGCGACTCGATGATGCGGCCAAGGGCAGGGCGGCTGGGATTTGCCTTAAGTTCGAGCACCTCGGCCTGGAGGAGAATCATTTCGAGAAGCCGATCAATACCCGTACCCTTCTTGGCAGAGATTTCCACGAAGATCGTCTGGCCGCCGAGCTCTTCAGGCACGAGCTCATATTGAAGCAGGGCCTGCCTGACCTTATCGGGATTGGCGTTGGGAAGATCAATCTTGTTTATGGCCACTAGAATAGGGACGCCAGCGGCCTTGGCATGATTGATGGCTTCGACGGTCTGTGGCATCACGCCGTCGTCAGCAGCGACAACAAGAACAACAATGTCAGTGACGGAAGCGCCGCGAGCGCGCATGGAGGTAAATGCTTCATGGCCAGGGGTGTCGAGGAAGACGATGTTGCCTTTTGGAGCCGTTACATAATAGGCGCCGATATGCTGAGTGATACCGCCAAACTCGCCACCGACAACGTCTGTTTTTCGTATATTATCAAGTAAAGTAGTCTTACCGTGGTCAACGTGTCCCATAATTGTAACAACAGGGGGGCGCGGTTTGAGTGACTCAGGTGAATCTTTGACCATAAATTGCTCGACGTCGTGCTCATCGCTTTCAGGTATGATTTCAAGCTCAAAGCCTAGTTCGGAAGTCACGAGAGTGCAAAGGTCAGGGTCCAGAAGCTGGTTGATTGTAATTATCTCACCCATTTCAAGACACTTTGAGATGATGTCTGATGCGGGCATATTGAGTTTTGCAGCGAGCTGGCCCACCGTAATATCTCCACGAATAGTGACGATGGAAGGCTTAGTAGGTGCCTTTGCTGGTGGAGGAGGGGGTTCTTTCACTGCGGTTGAAGAGGGTTGCACGATAAAGCTTGGGCGGATTTTCTTTTCACGAACACCTTTTTTAGATCGAGCGTGAGTTGGGGGCGCAACATCGTCGAGCTTGATGACTTTACTTGGGCGTGGCCTTTTCCCATCGTGCTTGGCTGCAGGCCGTTTCTTTGAAGGGCGGCCACGGCGCGTGTCTTTAAAGCTCATTACTTCAATCTTTGGAACAACGAGAGGAGCGGGTTCAGGAGGGGCAAGTGGTTCTGGTGGTTTTTCAGCAATTTCAGGAGCAGGCTCGTGCTTGGGCTTGGCTGGGGCCTTTACAGCAGTGGATTTTTTTGGCTTAGCGCGTTCCTTGGGTGCGGCTTTTTGCTTCTTTTTTTCTTCAGCGCGAGCCTTGCGCTGGGCAAGGAGTTCGGCTCTGCGTTTGCGTTCTTCGGCCTCGCGTCGTCTACGATCTTCGATTTCTTTGCGTCTGCGTTGTTCAGCCTCGTGCTGACGACGTTCTTCCAGTTCTTTGCGTTTGCACTCTTCAGCCTCACGTCGTTTGCGCTCCTCAGCTTCCTTGCGTTTGCGTTCTTCTTCGGCCTTGCGTGCGGCCTCATCGCGGCGTTTTTCGTAAGTCTTCATGATGCGGCGCACGTGCTTGTCTTCCACCGCGCTCATATGGTTCTTAACCTGGACGCGAATGCGTTTAAAGTCCTTGATGAGCTGCGTGCTGGATACGTCAAGGATTTTTGCTAGTTCGTGAATACGCATGCGAAATTCTTACCTTTTTGTCCCGGAATTTTGCAGTTGAGAAGCGCGCCTATTCGACGAGAATGCTAGAAGCGCTAGCCTGATGGAGTAACCGCTGTTATTGCCGTAGACAAGTCGTATATGAAAACGGGTTGCCCTTTATTAGTCAAGTTAAAAGAATTCACGCTGTGGTGTAAGCTTGTTTATTAGTCGTATATGAGTAATAGTAAGCCGAGCGCTGTGCGGAAGAAGGCAGCGCACGGGGAGCTATTTGGTAGTTCGCTTTTTATCAAGCTTAGGTGCGGTGGCTCTCTTCTTATCTGCGGTTTTTGTTTTGCGCCGTGATTTTGATTCTGCTGTGGATTTCGGGCGCTGGGTGGTTTTGCGAGTTTTCCGTTTCGTAACGAGGAGGGTTGAGGGTTTTTCAGCAGATTTTTCTTCTGGTACGGGCAACGCAGGCGTTTCGTCTTCGGGCAATTGCACGGACTGAGATTCGGGTTCTGGAGCAGTCACTTCTGATTGGGTGCTTTCTTGTGCGTCTTTTTCTATGTGCTGCTCATCACTCTCGGCAGTTACGGATTGTGGTGCTTCAGCTGCAGCGCTAGGGGTTTCATCGGTGTCTGGGGGTTCAACTTGTTGATCTTGTGAAGATATCTCTGAATCTTCAGGTTGTGGGGGCTGGGCGGGTTCAGATTTCTCAGATTGTAGAGCCGCCGTTTCGGCAGGCGCTTCCTGTGAAGAGTCTGATTGTCCAGCAGCCAATTCCTCTGCCATTTCTTTGAGGGCTTCGGTGTATTCCCTAGCACCTTCAACGAGCCGCTCAGCGAGCTCTACGGAATCAAGGCCGATGGTTTCCACTAGTTGTTGGGGTTTGGCTTGGGCGATTTTCTCAACGCTGTCCAGGGCCGAGGCAGTGATTGCATTGCGCATGGGTTTAGAGAGGCCGTCAATCTGGCTGAGGAAATCTTCGAGGTATCGGCGCCGAATTTCCTTAGCTGCGAGGGCTTCTGCCTCAGCCACCTCGCTCTTAATGTCAACCTTATAGCCGCTAAGTTTCGCGGCGAGTTTAGCGTTCTGGCCCTTCTTGCCAATGGCAACAGACAAGCCGTCTTTCGCCACAACAACTTCGGCGTATTTTTCTTCGAGATTAAGATTGACCTTGATAATTTCCGCGGGATTCAGGGCATTGGTGATAAAAGTTTTGGGGTCGGAGCTATAGGGTATGATGTCAATTTTTTCGTTTTCGAGTTCGCGGACAATCATCTGGACGCGCGAGCCTCTCATGCCGACGCATGCGCCAACGGGATCAACGTCCGGGTTGGTACTCGTAACCGCAACCTTAGTGCGGACGCCGGGTTCGCGTGCCATGCCAACGATTTTCACGGTGCCGTCGCTGACTTCCGGGACCTCCTGCTCGAAGAGACGCATGACAAGTTCCGGGCGGGTGCGCGAGACGCAAACCTGAGGTCCCTTGGTGCTCTTCTTGACCTCTACAATGATGAGTTTCAGGCGGTCGCCGAACCGGTAGCGGATACCGTAGGGGATTTCTTGAAGAGGAAGGACAGCTTCGACCTTGCCGAAGCTGACGATTGCATCGCGTCTCTCGAAGCGCTGTACGATGCCAGTGACGACTTGGCCGACGCGATTTTTATATTCTTCGTAGATATTTTCGCGTTCTGCGTCGCGTAGGCGTTGAAGAATGCCCTGGCGCACGGATTGTGCGGCGATACGGCCGAAGTCGCCGGGGTCAATCTCAACCTCGACCATATCGCCCAGCTTGGCCCTTTTTTTAATTTGCCGGGCTTTTTCGAGAGTGATTTCGTGTCGCGGAGTTGTGACCTGCTTGACCGCAGTTTTTTCAGCGAAGATTTTGAGTTCGCCAGTCTCCACATCGAGCTCCGGGCGAGCATTCTCGAAGTGCGAGAGGGTTTTTTTCGACGCGGAGAGGATAGCCTGCTCGATGGCCTCTTTAATAATCTCGATCTCGAGATCCTTTTCCTTGCTGATCTGGCGAATGAAGGCTTTGAGGTTCTGTTGCATTCGCATCACTCCTGCGACGTGCTGGGCGAAGGGGCCAGCGCGATAGTACGTCAAAAGAAAAAGTGGGCTAATGCCCACTTTTCGTGTTGCGCAACAAAGCAAATTTTATTGTATACCGCCGGCGTACTCTGAACGCAAGGGAAAAATTGCGGGGATTAAGGAGGGCCACAGAGACGCAGAGGTGCGGAGATACTAAAACGAGGAATCTCATTATGATACAGCCGATCAGACGACCAATAGTCCTTCCGGTCAGTGTAATAGTTTTCGGCTCTTTTTCAAAGGAGGCAGCATTTTGCTCAAGAAATGATCCCCCCTCACCTCCATCCTCTCCCGCAAGGGG
>CAYVXD010000050.1:0-26786 GCA_964454265.1 uncultured Candidatus Sumerlaeota bacterium
AATTCAAATCACGTATTTATTGCCGTCTGGTACTAGGACGCTACCGTCTCTTCCCAGTTTCACCTCTGCTCCGGGCTAGAGAAATAGCTATCTTTATATCTTCGAATGCATAGTCATCAAGCTCGAGCCATTTTTGTTCCGCATTTAGGACAGTCAATAGAATAACAAGGGACTCCTACCTCATGCGAAACCGTTGCCCCGCAACTGGGACAAACACACTGACCACTGGGACCAGCACCCGGCCTACTGCCACCCATTCGGCCCCTACCTCCGCCACGGCCTCCACCAGTGCCCGGGCCTTGTCCAAATGGTCCAGTTCCGTCACCCCTGGGCATATTAGCCACCTCCTCTTTAATTTTAAAAATGTTTGTAAACTCTTACACTAGTCACACCTCACAGTGTTAATCTCTAAAAACACGTACAATAGAGATGCGACGGCTCTCATTCCAAAGCCTTGGCTCCATCAATACCCGATATCTTCCCTGCTGCCCTGGACCGAGTCTAAACACTTGTACACGGGCGGTTACTGCTATTTGAGCGTACCCGTGGCAGCTGACAGATCGGATCCTTTGAGGTCAGATAGACACTTCTCGCACAATCCCAAAAAGTGTGTCTGATGGCTATCTATTTTAAAGTTATACTTCTTTGAGAGTACGTTCTCTAATTCTTTTGTAACGCGCGTCTCCTCTTCTACGAGCTCGCTGAAATCAATTATCCTGCCGCACGTGGTGCATATCAGATGATGATGATGGTTTTGGTCAGGGCCAACCGCTAATTCGTACCTGGAGAGCCCATCACCAAAGTCGAATTTAAAAATCAAGCCTATTTGGCATAACAACTCCAAGGTGCGATACACAGTAGCCAGTCCAATTGCCGGATATTTTTTATAAACGGCATGATAAAGATCTTCCGCGCTAAAATGCTTATTGGCTTTTCTGAGTGCCTCAAGAATTGCCTGCCTGGGTATGGTTAACCTATAACCGTATTCTCTAAGTGTTTGATTTAACCAAGCTGGTTGCATGATTCGGGATATTTTGGTTTTCTAAATGAAAATGATTATCATTTGTATTAAAGATAGTCCTTCCCCATGTCAAGAGAAAAAGAAAGGCTATAAATGAAGCATTTCTTTATGCTATTTGAGGAGTTAAAATTGAGAAAACAAAAAGAACTACGCTTACTATAAGTGAGGATAAACCAATAAATTTAAGTCTATAATTTTGATAATAGATATGTCGGGGAAAAATGAACAATGGAATTCAATTTAATTGTTGATTTCAGACGTCTGCGCCGGATGGCCAGAGTAGCAAGGCATATGCCGGCCTAAGACGAGATTTCATTAAGGGGGACGAGAACTATTTCATGCCTCTCAGATATCGCCTGGGATGTCCAGAATTGGCTTGCGTGGATGTTCCGCCGCGCTCTCCAGATCAATGGTCACTTCCCTCGTCTCCCCTGCGGTAAGAGTCACTTTAGCGCCGCCGATCAGATGTCCTGGCGCACCTGCGACTTGTCGCTCGCTCATGGCAAGGGCATGAACGTAATACGTACCTGCGGGAACATTTTCCAACTTGCACGCCCTATCTACTAATTCCTCCTCACTTATCTCATTGAGGCCTTTGGAGAGAAAACCTGGCAGGCTTACTCCGTACGGTGGTTTCTCCCCTGATGCTGGTTTCAAGAAGAACATTCCTAGCGCAATGCAATCAATACTTAGCGAAAGGATGCGACCATCCTCAGGATGCACCAGCCCATAGGCCTTCTCTCCCGCAGGTGAAGTTGCCAGGAATAACAATAGTGGCCATTTAGCGGAGGCTTTCACGATGAGCGTTGCGCCATCCGCGGTCGGACGAAGATTGACTTCAGTTATTGTCCCTCTCCTGAGCGCGACATCTTTGGCACAGCCGAGTATTCTGATTAGGCCAGGCCATGCGACATACGCGCACACATTACACGGTCCTTCCGTCAGAGACGTGATCTCATAATGACCCTCTTTATCCGTGGTGGCGCGGCCTATTGGCAAGTGAGCCTGAAGAGGCGAAAGCTTGCCCTTAACAGATGCTATCACGGTTACCCCTTCGATCGGCTTGCTCGTTCCAAGATCCCGGATGGCACGTTCGCCGTCCAGCACCACGCCTGAAACTCCAGCACCCGGGGCAAGAGAAATTTCCTGCGTGACTTCGCGCTGGTCTGGGTTAAGCGTGATCCCTTTGACGGCTTTTGGCAGAAAATACGGGTGCGTCACGCGCAGCCAGTGCCTCCCAAACGCAATTCCCTCCAGCGCGAATGCGCCTGAATCGTCTGTTTTCGTTTCCGCTAGACGCCCCTCCACTCTGAAGCCCGGCAATTTGTGCCACGCAGCGTCGCCCATGGGATCATTGAGTACAACCATAGCTCCAGGGATTGACTTTTGCGAATCCGCGTCCACTACACGTCCGTGGATTCTCCCTCCAGGCTGAAGCTCAAAGACCAGGGGCTCTTCTGTCCATAATTGCGACGAGCGCCCGCGTTTCGGACCACGAAGCACGTAATCCCACACAATGCCATGCACGTAGCCGTCGGCCTTCACAACTAGCGCGCATGCATCTCCTGCAATCTCCGCGAGCACAAATTGGCCTGCCTCGGAAATGAACTCCCGCGTCGCAGTAATCGCAAAATCCGTTGACCGAGGGTCGGTGCCATAATCCCTCACTGGCGGCGAAAGCATCACCGTAAATTGTGGAATCGGCTTCCCTGTTTTCGCATCGACTACCTTCCCCTGAATCACTCGCTGGGCCTTGGCTTTTGACGCCTCCTCAGCCGGCACTGCTTGTAAATCTATAGTATTCGCAGACGCTATTTCCGCTGAGCCTACATTCCCCGGTCGCCTATCTGTAGCACCATGCACTTCTTTCTGTTGTGCCTTGCCGACCAGGCAGAAAGCAACCATCACTCCCGCTATTAAGGCTTTCGCCCAAACACTCATCATACGCATCACATTTCTCCTTTACCAGAATTCTTGTCTTTAGCTACTTAAAGACATGGATGAACAATAGCCTACATTTATAGGCGATGTCTGAAAGGAAATCCTGCTGTTAGTACAACAGAAATTCTTTATCAAATCCGCGGTGGAGGCCGAGTTCGCGGGCCATGTCAACCACCGCATTATATTCACTGAGGCGAGGTCGGCGGTTGATTTCTGGAAATTCGTGTGCGCGATAGACCGGGCGGTACTGGAACATTATGTTGACGTAGCTATCAGCGGACAGGTCGTGAGCAATAAACTCGAGTGTACGACGGCTTCCCGCAACGTCGCCGGGCATGACAAGGTGGCGAATCAAAACGCCGCGTTCAGCGACACCACGTGCATCGGTTTTAAGCACGCCAACCTGGCGATGCATTTCTCGCAACGCAGCTGTGCAGCGCTCAAAATAGTCAGGTGCATTCGAGTACTTCTTCGCCTGTTCCAAGTCGCTGTACTTCATGTCGGGCATATAGATGTCAACGATGCCTTCTAGCAGGCGGATGACTTCGAGGCTTTCGTAGCCGCCACAGTTGTAGACAATGGGAACCGTGAGCCCATTTCCCGCAGCCAACTGGATCGCTTTCGTGAGCTGGGGCGTGTAGTGAGTGGGCGTGACGAAGTTAATATTATGGCAGCCGCGCTTCTGGAGATAGAGCATGCCTTTGACAATTTCATCAACCGCCATCACGGTGCCGGAGCCAAGATGGCTGATATCGTAGTTCTGGCAGAAGAGACAGCCGAGATTGCAGTGGGTGAGAAATATTGTGCCGGAGCCGTGGTGGCCGACCAGTTCAGGCTCTTCGCCAAAGTGCGAGCCAATGCTGGAGACCATTACGTCGGCAGTGGCTTTGCAGAAGCCGACCTCGCCCTTAAGGCGGTTAATGCGGCACTGGCGCGGGCATAGCTCGCAGGACTCGAGAATCTTGTAAAGTGTCTGAATGCGCTGGTCGAATTCTTCAGGCGCAAGATTCCGATAAGCGGCTTTGAACATAAACGACTCTTTCTTCAGGAAATCGCAGAGATCGAATCCGCAAGAACGCGTCTTGCATGGCGTATTCGACGCTTGGACTCAGTTTACTTCTGCGCAGCCTGAGCTGCTTCATACTCCCCCTGCGTTACAAACTCGCCTCCCTGGATCTCGCGATTGATTTCACGCATCTGGTGATCGTAGTGTACAGCAATCCGGATAGGGTTAAAGCAGCGGCTGTCCATGGCGTCTTTCTTGAGCGAGTATGCGGGCATATCACTACCTGGTTCGGCATAGTTGTTCATGACATCAGTGCGCATATTCACACCAACGCGAAAAATGGTGCCGCACTTTGCACACCTGATGTAAAGCCACGCCAGATGCGCGGGCGCAGCCTGCCCTGACGTTCGCGCGAATACGCGTTGCAGCGCTTTAAGGAATCTCTTCACCATATCGTTCTACGAAGAGTGTAAGGTCTGGTCATATCAATGGCAATATTATGAAATGGCTCACCTTTGCTTTCTATACTCCCGGGTTTTGAAAACGTTTCAATATTCTCTCGTATCACATCAAGTGCGGAGGATCAAACCCAAAATTGCACCGGAATGAATACACAATGGCTAAAAAGAGTATTAGCATCTGGAAGAATGGTGGTCGCTGGAAACAGTCTCGATTTCATCGAATCAAAGTGCACTCTTTCGGTGCTCAATGAAACAAAGAAGACAGCTATTTGCTTAAAATTCTTGACATTTTGGCTGGATGAGTCATTCTGCATGGTTTATAAGATTAACAGACGCAAGGCTGCAGTGGAAGTTTCTTGCGTAATACATCCTGAAGAAAGGAGTTACCAATGTCGGTTTCTGTGAGTCCTCAAGGAGAATCCTTTCCCCTTCCAACAGCTGAGGAGGAAGAAAAAGAATACAAGCGACTTGAAAATCTGGCAGCCCAGAAGCGAGCGGAAGGCAGGGAGATCGTTGTAGTACTCGGTCTGGGTTTTGTAGGAGCGGTAATGGCCACGGTAGTGGCAGATAGTATTGACAAAAAGACCGGAAAGCCCGGGAAATTCGTGATTGGCCTGCAGCGGCCATCACGACGCTCGTACTGGAAGATCCCGGTGCTTAATCGCGGCATCGCGCCGGTTGAGTCGGAAGATCCTGAAGTACCCGAGATGATTCAGCGCACAGTGGTAGAGAAGCAAACCTTGACCGCAACGTTTACCAATGAAGCTCTTCGGCTTGCAGACGTGGTAATCGTGGACGTACAGTGCGACTATATAAAAAACGATCTTGGAAATTTGAGCGACGGCTACGCGGACATGGAAGCACTCAAGCAATCATTCTACGTTATCGGCCAAAAAATTCCGCCCGAAGCGCTGGTTCTCATTGAGACAACAGTGGCCCCCGGAACAACCGAGCACGTGGCGTTGCCGATTCTCAGGGAAGAATTCAGCAAGCGGGGCATTTCCTCTACGCCCGTGCTTGCACACTCGTATGAGCGCGTGATGCCAGGTAAAGAATACGTTCGGTCAATTCGGGATTTCTGGCGTGTGTGTGCCGGCATTGACGAAAGGAGCCGCGATCGCGTCGTAAAATTCCTTACGGAGGTTCTCAATACTGAGGAATATCCCATGACTGTGATGGACTCACCCATTGAATCAGAGACCACGAAGATTATGGAAAACAGCTGGCGCGCAACGATCCTGGCGTTCATGGCAGAATGGGGACTATACGCTGAGAAGACTGGCGTGGATCTGGTGAAGGTGGTGAAGGCCATCAAGGTGCGGCCCACGCACTGTAACATTCTCTTTGCCGGCCCTGGTGTGGGTGGCTACTGTCTGCCAAAAGACGGAGGGCTTGGGGTTTGGGCCTATAAGAATGTTCTCGACTTTCAGGACGACATTTTCAAAATCACGTCGCTCGCGATTGATATTAACGACACGAAGGCGCTGCACGCAGCCGATCTGGTTGAAGAAGCACTCAAGGAGATGGGCAAAAAGATCAAGGGAGCCAAGGTGCTAATTCTGGGGGCGGCGTATCGCGAGGATGTTGGCGACACGCGGTATTCCGCATCGGAAATGATCGTGCGCAAACTGGCGGAACTTGGCGTCGAAGTCTCTGCGCATGATCCGTACGTCAAGAGCTGGTGGGAATTCGAGACGCAGGATGAGAACCCCAAGCACTCGTGGGCACGTTTTTTCAAGAACCAGGCCAAGCTCAAGGAGTTAAAGGTTCAAAAAGATCTCGATGCAGCGCTGAAGGGCATGGATGCAGTAGTGTTTGCTGCAAGACATAAGGCATACCTTGGTCTTGAGCCACAGCACGTTGTCCGGAGCGTAGGGCAGCCAGTAGCTATTCTGGATTGCTTTGGGATATTGCTGGATAAAACCATCGCCGAGTACCTGCGCCTGGGTTGTGCGGTTCGCGCCATGGGGCGGGGTCATATCGCGCGCATGAAAGTCAAAATCGCTGTGAAGAAACGCACACCATAGCGCTCTAACGCCGGACTCCACTTCTCGCCAAACCATGAATTCACCGAGCTATAAGCAGTGGGATCGCTCTACGCCTCGCGGTCGCCAGATTGTCCATTGTATTCGCGTTCGTGCGGAGGCACTCCGAACGCAATCTGTCACGGTACTTCCTGTGGCTGCCCCACCGGTTAGGTCTACGAAGCACATGGAGATCGTTGCCTCTGCATTTCGTCGTATAAAAAATAGCGACGAACGCGGCATTCGCGGAGAAGAGAGCAATAACCCGGTTTTGGTGGTCCTGCGTGGATATGGTGATCAAGAGGCTGAGACCGCAGTGCTTCGCTGCGGAAACCAGATTCTCCTGGGCCACGATACATTTGAATTCCACACGCTTCAGTCACTTGTGCGCGAGCGCAATCTCATCGTCAGGATTTCGCAAGCTAATCCCATGGAGCAGCATTTCAGTGTGCATAATGTAGCAGAGCAGCAGATCAAGCAGTTGGTGGAGCGGCTTGTGGCAGCTGGCCGACTTCTTTACTCTGTGCCAGCGGGTGCACCCGCACCAACACGAATTGGCCAATCCTCTATTCTGGTAGAGCCCGGCCTTCCTGTGAGCTTTGCGAGCACATCCGAGACGCTGCCTTCGCTCTGTGAGCACCACGACGCGATGGCGGGTATCAATGGTGGATTCTTTCTTAATATGCCCGAGGAATTGACCACTATTCATAGCGCCATGAACGATGTAGTGGGTCTTTTCCTGGCTGATGGGAAATTGAACCCTCCGCCGATATACTACCGCGGGGTAATTTTCTTTCTGCAACAGGGAGGACCAGAGATACGACGAATGGGCATGTGGGATGTGATCTTCGAGTTTCCGCAGGGGTTTCGTTTTCAGCCTCGTCTGAAAGCGACTGGCTCCGATAAGAAAACCCATGCTTGCCTCGTTAATCCGAAAGAACGCGGCATCACAAAAGAACCGATCATCTACACTCGCGCTTTTGGCGCGAAAACGCCAGAACTTCCCGGCGCCTACGACCTTGTTATCCTTGGGGATCAGGTGGTTGAGATTTGCGAAGGCGGAAATACATTTATCCCCTACAACGGATTTGTCCTTTGCCTCGGAAAGCAGTTTCCCGCATTGAAAGAACTACTCGAAGATCTTCAATTGGAGACACAACGCAGCCGTATCCGGTATCAACTGCAGGATTCAGCACTTGTGAATCGAGTGTCTGCCGGACTGGGCGCTGGCCCAGTACTGCTTCTGGGAGGCAAGAAGCAAATGCCGGTCGAGCGCAGGCATTTACCTCTGGCAAAGGAAGAATTCAGGACGCCGCAGCTTCCACCTTCACGGTTTGACTGCTATGGCCGAGGTGCACTCTACTACCATCCAAGAAGCGCAATAGGCATTACCCGCGAAGGGGATCTTGTGCTGGTGACAGTTGACGATGATCGGCAGGTGCATCTGCCTGGAGAGAAACGAATCAGCATCGGCGCGACACTGCCGGAGCTGGCCGATATTCTCCAGTCGCTTGGTGCCGTGGATGCGCTGAACCTTGATGGCGGAGGATCCGCCACGCTTTGGCATAGTGGCCAGGTTGTTAATCGTCCGTCAGATGGCACGCCGCGTCTAATTTCAACGGCCATAGTGGTGAAAGAAACGTCATGAGAAGTCCCGCTGAAATAGAGCAAGCATATCAGAAGCACGGACTGGCAAAGCAGACCGTCGCGGTGATCCCGGCAGCTGGTCTGAGCACGCGTATGACCCCGATCTGGACGCGTGTGGATCCATACCTTGATTCGTTGGCAAAACCCGCCATGACCGATTTTGGCACCTCGTGTTCTTTCCTCGATTTGATTCTTACCAAGCTGCTCAACGAAGGGGTCGCTAGCCGCGTTTTAGTCAGAGTAGGTAAACGACTTCCAGCACAGCTTGAAGAGTGTCACAGTGTCAAAGAAAAGATGCAGTTCAAAATTGAGCAAGATCTCATGGCAATTATCAGACGCTGGGACCGAGTGCGCGCATTCTATAGTAATCCAGACGGGAATGACGAAGGAACCGGGGCGACGATCGTCTCGCGCGAAGCGAAGGCGATGCTCGAAGATCAACGGAATGTGCGAAGCGTGCTTTTTTGCTATGGCGACACGGTTACTATCAGCGCCGCAACGCTGAAGGAAATTATCCTTGAGCACACAACAAAGCGCAATGATGTGACAGTGGTTTCAATGCGCGTGCCAGACGCGTCTGGGTATGGCCGTGTTGTGCGTGATCGCCACACAAACGATTTTCTTGGAATCGTCGAGCAGAAGGTGATCGGGACAACTGAAGAAGAGCGAAAGACAAAACAGCGGTGCGAGTTCAAACAGGGACAGGTGAAGATTGCAACTGAACATCTCCACGCAATCCAGGAGCGGAACACAGGACTTTTGGCAGTGACCAGGGAGGTATTCCTGAATACGATTCGACATGTTGACCTGGCGGCCGGGGAGATACCTGACCGATCAGCTGCGCCGTCTGCTTCCGCCTCTGACCGATCAACACGTATCTACGTGCTTAAACAACGCAGTGGCAGTGAATATTATCTTCCAGAAGTGGCGAATAAAGTAGAACGCGCAGGAGGAAAGGTGGGGATTTTCACGCTTCCAGAAAAGACATTACGTGCCTTTGACTCGCGCACCGACATTCGTCACTACGCGCTGGAGAAAGACGTACGATTCACGACAGAGGTTCCTCCTGCGTGGGTTCAGAAAACTGCTCAATGGCAGACATACGAGCCCCTGGACGAGAAATGCTTGCAGGTGCTGGAGCAGCTATTCGGCGTATCAATCTATCCCGGGTCTCTCATTCGAACCGATTCGTCAATTCGCCGCTTCCTTTTGTCCTTGTCGGATGCGGTTCAGCAGACAGGCGGGTATCGAACGTTTTGCTCCGCCTACGAGCACGAGCTTCGGGAAGGCCGGCTAGCGTCTATTCCCCAACTGAGCGACTACGCCTCTGCCCCTCTGCATATCGGATGTCATACGCTGCTCAAGGGTTATGTGGCGCTGGGGGAATGCATGTCAATAAGCCTATGGGCCACAATTGAGAACAGCGCCATTATTAAGAGCAAAATTGACCGCAAGGCCGTGATCCGCAATGCGCTGATCTCCAACAGCCACATCCGCAGTTCCGCAGTCTCCCCTACGTGCGTAGAGTCAACGGAGATTTGCAATTCGAGTTTTCCGCTGTATTAATTCGGCCTGCCCGCCTGAGGCGAGCCAGCATGTTCGCGCACACCGTTCCGCAACGCTCTAATCAGTTTGGTCTGACCCGAGTGCAGGGTTAATACTGAAGGCATTCGGCAGACTGATGGTGTCCGAGCTGGCTGGTATATCGGCAAGGAAGATATTTCCACTGCCAATCTTGGCTTGACACGTCTTCTCTTTTCCCTTACTTACATTTCAGAGAGCACAGCTCTGCCCACATAAGCGAGAAGATTGGTAGGCGTAAGGAAAACCTGCCAAGGAGGAAAACCATGGATTTTTCCCATCTGAAATCAGACACGCGTTTTCTCGAAAAAGTCGTTGAATTTTGCGAGCGGGTTGAGCGTGAACAGATTGATAATATCCTGGCAGCTGCAGAGCTCATGGCTAATGCAGTTGCGAAGGATGAGCTGATTCACGTCTATGGTGGCGGGGGGCACACATGTCTGTGCATGGCCGAGATGTTTTTCCGCGCAGGCGGTCTGGCGTGCATCAACGCAATCATGGATATTGGCATTTCACCGTTCAACCAGTCGCTCAAGTATCTGGAGATCGAACGCACGGTAAATTACGGTCGCAGCATTGTTCGGTATTACGCGCCGAAAAAGGACGAGGTGTTCATCATCTTCCACAACATCGGCATCAATGCAGCAACCATTGATGCAGCTCTGGAGGCAAAAGCCTGCGGCGTGAAACTCATTGCGGTTTCTTCGCGTGAATGGCAATCTTTACCATCAGATCATCCGATTCGGCATCCGAGCAAAAAGAATCTGTTTGACCTTGCTGATATCTGCATTGATGACTACGATCCGATTGGAGATGCGATTATTACAATGGAAGGGCTGGATACGCCGATCTGTCCGATTTCCGGCATTGTGGACTTTTACATTATCCATCGGCTGGAAATGGAAACCGTGCGCAAACTGATCGCACGGGGCATAGATCCACCAATCTGGCGGAGTGCCAATGCGCCCAAGGGCGATGAATATAATGCGCAGTACGTGAAGCGTTACTTCTCACGGATCAAGAATCTCTGAGGAGCATTTCACAAAAAGCAGCCTGGATTCACAATGTAACGTATAAAAATGTCGTGTTATCGTCCGAGGGGCGACTATAAAGAAAGACCATATTGATATGCGCTACGGTATCACACTCATTGCCATGTTCTTCTGTTTGTTGAGCATCAAGAGTACGGCTCAGACTGCTGAATCTCATCAACTGATTGAAGTTATGGTGCCAAGCCCCGCAGAGCTTCATCTCCTGGTTAATCTAGGGCTTGATATCTGGGAGGTGAAGGACGGCAAGGCAACTGTATATCTCTGGAGTGCTGAGGAGCTAACCCAGCTTGATACAAGCGGCGTTTCCTATCGTGTACTCCACCCTGACCGAAAAAGTGTTTATCAATCACTTAATCTACCGCTTGCTCTACCATCTGACGCAGGACTATTTCATACATACGATGAGCTGCTCATCGTGCTTGACAATCTTGAAACCAGTTATCCGGATATTGAGGCATCGGTTACTATCGGAACTACTCATGAGGGACGAAACATCGCAGGCCTGAAGATCAGCGACAATGTGACGTACGACGATACAGGCGAGCCGATTGTCGTGATCCTAGGCTGTCAGCATGCACGTGAGTGGATCTCTGTTGAAGTATCCATGGGACTCGCTAGTTATCTGGTTGAGCAGTATACAACCAACACAACGGTCCAGCAGATCGTTGACTCCAGCGAGATCTATATTTTCCCCATGATAAATCCGGATGGGCATAGCTACTGCGTGACGACGAATCGGCTATGGCGCAAAAATCGCAAGCCGAATGACGATGGCGTCACGGTCGGCGTTGATATCAACAGAAACTTTTCCTACAAATGGGAAACCGGCGGTTCCAGCACATCGCCTGGCTCAATCACCTATCGTGGCCCCTATCCCTTTTCAGAACAAGAGACGCTGGCGCTCAAGAATTTCGTTGATACGCACCCGAGGATTGTCGGCGTGATTAACTATCATTCCTGGGGACAGGACATCCTGTACGCCTGGGCTTATACGTACACGGATGCGCCCAACCGGGTGTTTCTCGATGGGCTGGCCGCGCCAATAGAAGCGGCAATTGAAGCCGTGAATGGCTCCGGATACGTACGGGGTCAGTGGGCAGACATCCTGTCCTACACAGGCGGAGGAACAACGGCGGACTGGTATAATGCAGAGATCGGCGTGCCCTGTTTTACGATCGAGCTACCACCGAATACGAATCCGCCGGGGTTTGTGCCACCGGAATCTGCAATTGAACCTGCTGTGGAGGAGAACATTCCAGGGGCACTTTTGCTTATGCAATGGGCCATTAACGAATGGGATAATGCGAGCAGCACGACTATTTTTAACATTCAGGTCAGCGCTATTACGGACACATCGGCGCGCGTAAGCTGGGACACCGACCGAGCAAGCTGGGGGCAGATTGAATACGGAACTGACGATCAGTACGGATCAGCCACCCCGCTCGACAAAATTCCGAACCTGTCACATACCATGCTCATTGAGGGGATTTCGCCTGGCACAACCTACCACTATCGCATTACAGCGACGGATCTTGGCAGGCGCGCGACTCAATCGCCTGATGGGATGTTCACGACAACCGGCGCACCGTCGCGAATTGGCGATTGGGAGCAGTTTGAGCATCGTCCGCACAGTTCTGTTTCGCCTTCGCGTACTTCGGAATCTCCTTGACCTAGTCGCCGCCTTTTCCCTATAAAAAAGGCAGTGTCAAATCCGCTATCGAAATACACAAGCAGGCGGGAACGATGCCTGAAGCATTCGACATGAATGATGTAACGCGCTATGATGCGTTCAAGCACGATTCTATTCGTGGCTACACCATACTCAGTGAGATTGGTAAAGGCGCCACAGGCGTGGTCTATGCTGCCCGTAATATACAGAGCGGTGCCCTTGTTGCCATCAAAGTTCTCTATCCATTCTATTCGCACAACAAGGACCATCTGCATCGGCTCACGCGAGAAGCCGAGCTCACCAAGCGGCTGAATCACCCAAACATTGTGGCTGGCCATGAGTATGGCCTCTGCAAGGGACACTACTACTTTGTTATGGAGTTCGTTAAAGGACATCCGCTCGATCATCTGTTGAAAAAGCAGAGAGCTTTCTCTGAGCAGGAAGCCATACGCATTATGTTGGAAGTCGCCAGAGCCCTCGATGCAGCGCAGCAGCTCAAAATCATCCACCGAGATATCAAACCGAGCAATATCGTGATCATGCCTGAAAACAGAATTAAATTGATGGACTTCGGCCTGGCGAAGGAGGAGATTGACCGCACAATCACCCGCCATGGGACGATTCTGGGCACACCTTTGTATATCTCACCTGAGCAGGCGCGAGGCGAGACCGCAATTGATACACGCAGCGATATCTATTCCCTTGGCATCACGTTTTATCATCTGGTGACTGGCGAGCCGCCCTTTGCAGACCTCGATACTTCGCTTCTCCTCACCAAGAAAATCACGGATCCCATTCCATCGGCAAAGACACGGAATCCCAACCTGTCAGATGAAGTGGCATACGTCATTATGAAGATGTGCGAGCGCGACAAGGCGAAGCGCTACAGCTCGCCGGTGGAATTGATTGAAGATCTGGAAAAACTGGTCAAGGGAACATTTTGCATTGCCAAAAAACCCGAGCCGTCGAAGCCGAAAGCTCAGGTGGCAATCAGTGATCTGCTGGAACGCGAGATTGATGATCCAGCGCTCCGTTTGCTTCTTTCACGCAATGACATCGCGTTGCAGCCACGGATCCTTGGTGAGCTGGACGTACTCTTTTACGAAGAGGATCGCACGAAGGAGGCGTACCTTTTGTTGAAAGGGAAATTGGAAGTGCTGAAGGCTGGCCGACAAATTACAATTATTGAAAAGCCCGGGACGTTCATCGGCGAGATGTCAACGCTTCTGAAAGTACCACGCACAGCAACTATCCGCGCGCTGGAGCCAACAACTCTTCTCGAGATCAAAGAGAACCAATTTGGCGAATTTTTGCGTGTTGCACCCGAGCTGGGCTACCATCTTGCAGTTCGCCTCGCCTCACATCTGGAAAAGACCACTACACGGTTAAAAGAAGTTCAGGCGAAACTGGCCGCCGTTCGCGAACACTACCGCTTCATTCGCGATGAGCTTGAAGACTAGAGCAAACGCCATCACTGTGTCTTTCGATTATTTCTTCCTAACCATCCTTTATCCGTAGATACTCCTGCCGCGTGTCTATGTCCAGCACCACTCCTTCATCCCTAACCGGCAGGAGCTCGACCATCTCAGAATGTTCCTGAACCACAGCGTGTGCGCCAAGGCCGAGAGGTGTGTGCAGGAGTTCCTGGAACAGCAATCTTGGAAAAACTACTGGATGGCCCTTGCGGCCACGGAACGTAGGGATTAGAATCTTTTGCGGCGACTCGGCAGATTCCGCGGCCAGAAGCCGGTAGGTCTCGGTGCGCACGCATGGGTGATCAACCAGACAAAGCAATGCGGCTCGTGTTCCTGAGGGTAGGGCACGAAGCGCGAGCTGAAATGAATAGAGTTGTCCAAGGTCAGGCCGCGTATTGACAATGCAACTGCAATCGGGAAGGGAGATTTTCTTGAGCTGATTACGATGCGCATGATTAAACACAACTACCACGTTGTGAACACCCGCAGTCTTGAGGCATTCCACAATTACTTCTACAAATGTTTTATCGCCAATGGTAAGAAACGGTTTTGGCGAGCCAATACGCGTAGATTCTCCAGCAGCCAGGATAACAGCGGTGATATCAGAAAATTGCTGCATGCTATTTCACTTCCAGTCGCGTCCGCCGCACTTCCTTCACGTCCAGCACCGTTATCGTCACACCAAGCACTCCTGAAAGGGCAACCAGGGGGTCAATATAATCTGGAGATTGGAGTGCTAGCTGTATTTCGAATTGCATACCATTATCGGACGTACGAAAGTGGATATCGCGGATGGATCTTTTCAAGTCCCGCCAAACGATCCTGTTTTGTTTTTCAAACTGGAATTTAATCTGCGCACTCTCGCGAAAGACTGCGATTCGCTCTTTAACAGCTAAGGAGGAAATATCAACCGTTTTTTCATGGACAATCACCACATAACTCGCTGTATGAACCGTCGCCTCAAGCGATGGGCTGTTGAGAAATACCGGCCAGGCGGCAAGCACGCGCAAGCCTGGCAGGGTGTGCATGTTGAGTGTCTCGAGAACCTCAGGAGGATTATATGGTTTAGCAAAAAACACATCCAGCAATTCGCCATCGCTTTCATAACCCAGAGCGAGCGGTGAAGCGAATTGGAGGCGTGGCTGCGGATTGAATCCTTTGGTATAGGCCACAGCGAGTTGCGACTTTGCCAGCAGGTGTTTCACCACCTTTGCCAGATCCAGGTGGGAAATAAACCGCAGTGTTCCTTGCTTGGTGAAGCAAAATCGAATTCGTTGCTGGGCGGCATCAGCGGAGGATTGGTGTGGCAGACTCATTGCAGCGGGGAATTCCAGTGTAGTTTGGCTCGGTTCTTGTTCAGACGCATGCGCTGGCTGAATAGCATCTCGACAAACCCGGCATCCTCGACACCCTGCTCTTGTGCAATCCGGCGTGTCAATTCCTTGGAGCGCCCGCTCGCGTTCACGCCATAGAAATGCCTTGTCCACCAGCGCACTCAGGTGATCCCATGGGAAATGTTCATGCTCATCGCGCTGGCGATGAGCGTACCACGCAGGGGCCAGCCCGTGCATAGAAAACGCCTGTTGCCACTTTTTTATATCCAGGTGCTCGCTCCAGCTATCAAAGCGACACCCAAGATTCCAGGCACTCTTAAGAACAGGGGCCAGGCGGCGATCGCCCCGGCTCAGCGCGCCCTCCAGCACGCTGGCATCAATTGATGCGGCTTTAACATCAACGCAGCGTGAGCGCACCCGAGATGCAACGTACCCGAACCGTGCGCGTAACTCCTCGGCCGAGAGCTGTGCCTCCCATTGAAATGGCGTGTGTGGCTTGGGCACAAATGGGCCGAGCGTGACGTTAAGCGTGCATCGTCTTCGCCAGATGGCTCTCCCTTTGGCCTCAATGGCCTTGATCAGCGCAATCATGCCATCAAGGTCGTCGTACGTCTCAGTTGGAAGTCCAATCATAAAGTAGAGCTTCAGGGTGTGCCATCCTTGACCAAAAACGCGAGCACAGAGCTCAACGAAGTCATCCCGGTGAAAGTTCTTGTTAATTACGGTGCGCAGCCGTTCGGTACCTGCTTCAGGAGCAAAGGTTAGCCCTGTTTTGCGTACGGACTGGATTGCTCTGGCAATTGCAACATCAAAGTCCCTCGGACGTAAGGAGGGAAGCGAGAGGCCGACATGCGCACGGCCAAACTCCTGTAATAAGCGATTCACCAGCGGCCCCAGGCAAGAGTAGTCTGCGCTGCTCAACGAGAGCAGAGAAATTTCCTGATAGCCAGTATTTGCCAGTCCCTGGCGACAAATCTCAATAATCTGCTCTGGCGATCGCTCCCGCAGCGGCCGATGAATCATACCCGCCTGGCAGAACCGGCATCCGCAGCTGCATCCTCGCCTGATCTCTACTGCGAAGCGATCGTGAATAATGCGCAGGAGCGGCACTACTGGCCGAACGCTTCCCAGGTCGCTCGTCAGATCGAAAACGCGCTTCTGCACCACTGGAGGCGCTGCAGGCTCGCGCGGCGTAACATTCGTGACCCGACCACTGGCCTCGTAGTGGCACTCGTAGAAGTCGGGCACATAAACTCCTGGAATGCGCGCCAGATTTCGAAGTAACTCGTGTTTCTCTCCAGCGCCACTCCGCTTGAATTCCTCAACCGCCTGCATTATTTCGAGCACCACATCCTCTCCATCACCCAGTACAAAGCAATCAATAAACGGCGCAAGTGGCTCAGGTGAAAACGCACCGCACCCACCAGCAATGATCAGAGGAAGTGGCGCTTCACGCTGCGCGGAATCAATATCTAATCCTGCCAGTGAGATCATGTTTAATACGTTTGTATAGGTCAATTCATGTTGCAACGTAAACCCAATGATGTCGCACGTATCAAGTGGAAGGTTGCTCTCAAGTGTTCGCAGCGGAATTCCGTGCTCGCGCATTATCGTTTCAAAATCAATCCATGGAGCAAATACGCGCTCAGCAGCGAATCTCTCCATGGCATTGATGCGCTCGTAAAGAATCTTAAAGCCATGATAGGACATGCCGACGTCGTAGAGATCCGGAAATGCCAGTGCAATTCTTACCGCAACGCTCTGCCCTGTTTTTTTAACGACGTTGACCTCTCCATTCGTGTAGCGGCCAGGCCGCTCCGCAGAGAGCACGTATCTGGTGAGAACGTCGTCGCGTATTTTTTTATTGCAACTTTTCTGCACCATGATATCTAGGTATCTACAGTATCGGTCACAATCTACGCAACGACAAAATGGGAACAATCAAGGACAATATCGCGCATCTTCAAGCGGCGATCCGCGAGACCGCGCAACGCGTTGGCCGCAACCCTAACGATGTCACGCTGCTGGTGGTCACGAAGAACCGAACTATTGAACAAATTCAGCAGCTACTGGAGTGCGGGGAATTTCTGCTAGGTGAAAATCGAGTACAAGAAGCGAAGCCGAAAATTCCTTTGCTCCCTACAACACTCCACTGGCACATGGTCGGTCACTTACAGCGTAACAAGGTAAAAGACGCACTTCAACTCTTCGAGATGATTCAATCTGTTGATAGCTTGCGGCTGGCACGAGAGATGCAAAAGGTCGCCGAGGCAACAAACCGTTCGGTGGACGTGCTCGTACAACTCAATCTGGCGGGCGAAGAGACGAAATTCGGCATTCCAGCTGAGGAGACCCGTGCGTTTGTGAAAGAGCTTGCTGCATTGCCCCGACTACGTGTGAAGGGGCTTATGACTATTGCGCCGTTGACTCATGATCCGGAGGAAGTACGGCCTCATTTCCGTCGCCTCAGGGAGATATTTGATGCGGTCGCTGCTGCACGAATTCCTGGGGTGGAAATGCGATACCTCTCGATGGGAATGACCAATGACTACCGTGTGGCTATCGAGGAAGGAGCGAATTTACTCCGCATAGGAAGTGCTGTGTTTGACTAGTGCATCTTCAAACTTGAAATGATGGGTTGGTGCCTATGGCAAAGTCAGTTGTTGATATGGCGTAGCGCCGCCGTCCCGGTCCGCCGTGGCGGATCGTGAAGGCGTCTCGCCTTCACATTAGGAGAGGGCAGGATGCCATCCATACTGTTCGCCGCGGCGAACGCTACCCATCAAAACAATGTTGACGGACTACTAATGGTAAAGGCAAAGCAGACTCCTATTTGCAAACTGGAAGAGCAAGCATCACACCAACAGCCAGAGAAAACCACGATTTGCATAACAACACGGCCATATAATTCACAAAAAAAATGGCAACTTTGCGTTCTTGGCGTCTTTGCGGTTTTGCGTGAAGATTTATTGAGTAATACAGTAGTATCAATATTGTGCTTTCAGTAATAGTTCGAGGAAGCAAAATATGCTGTCTCAACCAGCGATAGGATTTATTGGCGCGGGCAATATGGGTGCGGCACTGATCCGGGGCGTTCTCGATGCACACATTACGTCTCCGCAGAGCGTGTGGGCGGCAGATGCTGCGTCTGAGAAACTGGCCGTGCTTCAAGCGGAGCTACATATTCAGATCACTGCGTCGAATCCGGATATTCTACGGCGTTGCAACGTCGTGGTACTTGCTGTGAAGCCGCAGAACATGGACGACGTACTGTCAGAAATCACATCAGTCGCATCCGCAAAACATCTTCTTATTTCCATAGCCGCCGGTATTCCGACCGCGCGCATTGAAGCTGCTCTGGGCAACCGGCCGCGCGTCATTCGCGTCATGCCCAATACGCCGGCGCTGATCAAATGTGGCGCATCGGCACTTGCACGGGGCAGGTATGCCACGCCAGATGATCTGGCATTTGCGGTGCGGATGTTTCAGGCCGTTGGGGTGGCGGTTACGCTCGATGAATCGCTCCTGGATGCAGTAACGGGTCTTACGGGCAGCGGGCCTGCCTATATCTTTCTCATGATCGAAAGTCTTATTGAAGCAGGTAGTGAACTGGGCTTAAAACCGGCAGATGCTGACCAGCTGGTCAAGCAGATGGTGTTGGGGGCAGCACGCATGGCCAGCGAGTTGCCGCAGACGCCTGCGCAGTTGCGCGAGGCCGTGACCTCGCCTGGCGGAACAACGTTCGCTGGCTTGCAGGTTCTGGATAAGGCTAATTACAGAGATGTGATAAGCGCGGCAGTAAAGCGTGCAACTGAACGGGCAAAAGAATTGGCCCAATCATAAAGTGGAGAGGAGAAGAACCATGAATCAACCAAACGGGCAAAGACGCATACCAACGTTGTCGTTGTACATCATTCTTATCCTTGGATTATGTGCATTTTTTGTGTCTGGTATGGATGCAGTGGCCCAGGTTCAACAGCGTGACGAGAGAAGTTCCCCAATACTCATAACGGCCGAGCCTGCCTCGCCGCAGCAGGGTGTGACACAAGTGGCTCTGGGCGCCAGAGTAAACGGCGCAGAATATTCGCGCTCTCAAATGGCCCATATTACAGCACCTGGTAAAGAACTCAACATTGAGCTTCTGGTTGCTGGCCCTTCTGCATCGCCGAGAATCCAGTCATCATCTGTGGCCGCTACCCCAGATGTCACCACCTGCGACGTAACAAACCTCCAACATCTCACGTGGACGTTAACCGGAGGAAACCTGGTAAAGGCAATGGATCGCGGCATTGTGTGGCGGGCACCCAAAGAGCCAGGCAATCCGCGCATTGACGTGCGATTTACTGAGGAGCGCCAGTATCAAACAACGGGTAAGATTTCGGCAACAGCTCAGCACGAAGTCACCCGCTACCAGGGTGATTTCAGCATTTACTTCCTCATACCCTATCCTTTCGATCGCTCAGGCAAGGGCATTATTGAGGGCTATCCAATCGGCATCTACCCGGACGAGGAATCGCTAACCGTCAAGGCCTATATTTCTCAACACCGCGAGCATTACCATCCACCAGAATACTTCATCAAGGTAACGCCGGAGACAAGCACGCTCCACATTTCCGAGCATTTCCGTCTGGGTGATTTTTCACCGCTATCAGATAAGGGCCAGACGCACTTTATCGCACTCGACCTGAGGGCGCTGAAGCGACTGGAAGCCGTAGCGTCGCGCCTGAGCCAGCAGGGAATTCCAGGGGAAAACATCAAAATTCTGCGCGCCTTCATCTCGCCAAATGAGCTCCAGCGCTTGCGCCTCAAGGGCCTCGTCCTGGCGAACTTCACCCGCTATATGTATGGCGACGCCGTGGCTTTCATTGTTGACGCAGATGGTGATAATCGGATGGATGATTTGAACGGCGACGGCATCATTGATATTCAGGATGCAGATGTGCTGGCAAATATTATCGAACAGATAGAGCGCCAGACGCGCGAATATGGCGGCGTGGGAGTATATGGTTCGCTCAAGGATCCCGTGCTGCCTGATACACCCTATGTCCAATTTGATCTGCGCGGCTTTCGGTCGCGCTGGCGATCCGACGTTAAGAAAATGCCTGGTGGAGAGGGTAACGAGGGATAGTGGGATACGTTGCTTGAGGATCGAAGCGAGGATTTTGCATCTGCCCGAGCGACTTGGCTGTTTGTAATATCCGCTTGACATTCCTCAGCGCTCACGCAATAAGTAGCCTAACGTTAGGCTATTAGTTCCCTTTGAGAGCGCATCCTCATGCGAGGGGTGTGAGTGCTCGTATCAAGCCGGCTCAAAATCAATCCGATTCCCCTGGCAGTCCTCTTAGTCTGTGGCCTTCTCAGTATGCCGGCCATTAAGGCCGCGCCCACGCCATCCCCACCATCTGCATCTTTTGACTCGTGGGTATTCTGGAACTCTTACTCTCAATTTCGCCTCTCCCCCACTCACGCCCAACAAATCACCTATGAATCCCTGATAACAACACTTAAGCAACTGAACGAATCATACCCTGACATGGTATCGCTCAAGGAAATCGGCAAATCTGTTAAAGGCAAAACGCTTTATCTCGTTAAGATTGGCAAAGGAGACATACCGGTTCTTATTTGGTCGGGACAACACGGGGATGAACCCAAATGTACTGCGGCGTTGCTCGACTTTATCAATTTCCTATGTAGTGCTGCGGAGACGCCGATCTCCCACAAGATACTGGAAAACACCTCGCTCTTTATTTTCCCCATGGTAAATCCTGATGGCGCTGAAAAAGATACTCGGCGCAACACCCAGGGCCTAGACGTTAACAGGGATGCGCAGTTGCTGCAAAGCCCTGAAGGACGTATACTTAAGCACCTCTACCTCAAGTATCACCCGAAGTTTTGTTTTAATCTTCACGACCACGGTCCACGCCGCACGGTGGAGACTACCAGGAAAGTCGTGGCCTTGAGTCTTCAGGCAAGTTTGTTTGACGAGTACGACAACGACAACCCGGCCAGAATTCGGGCAAAAAAGGTAATTGGCAGAATCTACGAAGCAGTGTCGCCCTTCGCATACGGCCACATTGCCCGTTACGAAGCAGACTATATGCCGCGGGCATTTGGCGACTCGATGATGCGCTGGGGCGTCAGCAGCATTCTGATTGAATCGGGCGGCTGGGTCGGCGGGCCCGACGACGACGCGATGGTGGTGAAGCTACACTGCCTGGCCTTGCTGGCTGCCGTGCATGCGATTGCCAGCGGCTCTTATGAGGATGCAAATCCCGGGCTTTACGATACCCTGCCGATGTTTGGCAGGAATATGGTTGATCTCGCCATTCGTGGAGCAACGATTGTTAATGGCTCCGGGATTTCGCCATTCAAGGGCGACGTTGGCATCAATATTACGGCAAAGTATCGCCCCGGAACTGACAAGCCTTCATATAGCGCAACGATTCAAGACGTGGGCGACCTCAGCATTATAGAAGCCAAGCAGACCATTCATGCAGATGGCTACATATTGACCCCCGGATTCATCAACGTTGTCCCCTCGGTTTCCTGGTCTGATTTGCAAACTACGCCAGCGATGCTTTCCTATCCAAGAGCGGGCTTTACGATGCTTGTGTGCCAAGGGCCACCGCCTGAACGTGATGCTTCCAGGAAGAAGTCGGAGGCCTTGGCTGACACTGTGCTGCCCTTAAATCTGTGCTATTTTGACTTTGTTCCATCATTGAAGGCCTTGCAGGAACAGAATTTCTTTCACAACCACAGCGGTGTGTTTGTGGCACCTCGACCAGTTGCATGGCAAACGCTGTTGTCGCTTCTCGGAACTGCTCAGGATACCACTGGCGCAGATCGCGCGGTCAATGCAGATGCGCCTTCGCCGGATATGAACATCTGGCTGGCCTTTAAGAATCGGGGAACAAAGGCTCGAAATATGCTTCATCTTATCGCCGATCCTCCCGCGCAACAACACCGATCCTCTAGACTAGAAGATGATGCTAAACTGCGCGAATTCATCCAATGCGTGCTTGAGGACTCGTCTCGCATTACCATCGCATTTGATCCGCTTAAAAACAAACAGGCACATTCCCTGGCTCGCGTAGAACAACTCTTCTTCAATATCCAGCGTCCCCAGTCAGGTGCAGCGTTCTTCCCGCAGATGGTCGAGCGGCTCAGCCGTGATCAACCCGGGCTGACGTTGCCACAGGTGGTTCAAAAGCTCACCTCTCTACCTGCAAAGAGCTGCGGCCCTGGGAGAAAAGGCCTGATCCGGGTGGGTTATGATGCAGACATTGCACTGTTCCCAATCGTCAATGCAGCCAATGCGGGAAGTGCCAATCGCATTTTGCCCGGCAGGCTACACACGCTAATAGTGAATGGCGTGGTCGTACTGGAAAACGGAATCGCCACGGGTAAGTATCCGGGGAAGATCATATCAGGAGAATAATATGACAGACCTGGGCTGGCTCTCTGTATTACCTCCTGTGCTGGCTATTGTGCTGGCAATCTGGACAAAGCAGGTCTACCTGTCACTCTTTTTTGGCATCTGGTTCGGGTGGACGATACTGGCAAGCTGGAATCCAATCGCGGGGCTGCGCGATGCGTTGGATTCGTGCATCAACGTCTTCAGCGATGCGGGAAGCACGCGGGTCATTCTATTCAGTGCACTGGTAGGTGCGCTGATCACCCTAACCCAGCGCTCTGGGGGTATGGAGGGATTTGTGAATACGATGACCCAGCGCGGTCTGGTCAGAAGCCGAAAGACAGCGGGACTCATGGCTTGGCTGATTGGGCTGTGTGTATTCGTGGAGTCAAGTATAACGTGTCTGGTAGTTGGATCTGTGTCGCGCCCGATTTTTGACCGGCTGAAGATTTCGCGCGAAAAACTGGCATACATCTGCGACTCCACGTCTGCGCCGATCTGCATTCTTATTCCCCTCAATGCATGGGGAGCGTATATTATCGGGCTGCTTGCAAAGGAAGAGGTAGCCCGGCCTGTGGCTGTGTTGATAGCGGCTATTCCACTTAACTTCTACGCTATTACAGCCGTAGCCATGGTGCTCTACATTGTGCTAACAGGTCGCGACTTCGGCCCTATGGCGAAAGCTGAGCACCGGGCGCGCGAGCTAGGAAAAGTATTGCGCGATGGCGCAGAGCCGATGATTTCAACCGATGTGATCGCAATTGAAACCAAGCCCGGGCTGCCGCCCCGACCCATAAATATGATTGGACCCATTGCCACTATGGTACTGATGATGCCGGTGGGCCTGCTCATAACGGGAAAAGGCAATCTGATGGAGGGTTCCGGATCAACCGCGGTTTTTTGGGCAGTACTTGCAGCTATTACGGTGGCTGCTGGAATGTACCTGGCGCAAAAATTTTTCACGCTTCGTGAGGTTATGGATCTCACGATGAAAGGCATCGGAGGTCTGGTGCCCCTGGCCATTCTGATGATTCTCGCATTCAGCATCGGGAGCACGTGTAAGGTGATGGGCACGGGGCCATATGTGGCTGGCGTGGCGTCGCAGTGGGTCCATCCGAATCTGGTGCCGCCACTTGTTTTTCTTATCGCGTGCTTTATTGCGTTTTCAACTGGAACATCCTGGGGTACGTTTGCCATTATGCTTCCCATAGCAATCCCCATGGCGACGATCATGCACGTGAGCTTGCCCATGACTTTGGCCGCAGTGCTTGGTGGCGGCGTGTTCGGAGATCACTGTTCACCGATTTCCGATACAACAATTGTGTCGTCCATGGCATCCGCGTCGGATCATATTGATCACGTCCGGACTCAGCTTCCGTACGCTCTGACCGCGGCGCTGATTGCCGTGACGATTTACCTGATCATCGCAATCCTCTAAGGCAAATAAGCCTGATACACCAATTCCTGACTGGAGAAATGCAAGATGCGGATGAAACGGTTTCTTCTATGCTCGCTGGCAGCTCTTATCACCATTACAGCGGCTTGTAGTGACCAACTACCAACCCCGGAAGCGACTTCTGCGCTTAAGCTCGAAAAGGCATTTGACTTTCCAACTGACAAAAAAGACCCACAAACATTCCTGCGAGCAAACGTCTTCAATCCCGACGTCGGCAATTACGGCCCCACGCGGAGTGACCGGCAGAACCGTCCGAAATTTCACGAAGGGATTGATATTCTGGGCAAGCTTGGCGATAACGTCTATAGCACAGCAAAGGGGAAAGTTGTGCGGATAGATAACGACGAGGGAGGATATGGGAATCTGGTGGTGATCGAACACGAGAATGGTCTGGTTTCTTTCTATGGCCACTTAAGTCGCGTCGAGAAAGACGAACTGAAGAAGCGCAATTTCATAGTTGAAAAAGGAACAAAGGTTGGTGAAATCGGGCGCTCGGGCAATGCCGCCGGCCTTCCCCAAGCAGAGACCCACCTGCACTTTGAAATCGGCCGTCTTAAGGAGCCACGGCTGGGCGCTCGGCCTGATGGTAGTGTTGAACCCAGTGTGCGCTACAATGGCAGGAACGTTGAAGGCATGGACCCAATCAAGTTCATCATTGACGGGAGACGGGAAATCATCCGACCGCTTGATAGAACTAAAGGGCTTTTTGAACAAATCGTTATTGACAGCACAGGAACTGAAACCGTGACTATCCTGCGAGCGCGCGTGACCATACAGAATAATCAGCAAAAGATCGTTGTGGAAGAACAAGAGCCAAAGCCCGCAGAATAGGCCGTGGTGACGACAGACCCGGGTAGAGGAGAAGAACAATGATCAAACACATCCGATGCGTTCGATTGCTGCTTTATTTCAGTCTCCCCCTACTTCTGGCGTGCTCAGTCCTTATAACCACACGTCCGAAAGAAGCCGCTGCGCCCCACTACGATCTGCTGATCACTGGAGGTACGGTGTATGACGGCACTGGCGGTGCTGCGCGGAAACTCGACATCGGCATTCAGGGAAAACTCATCACCGCCATTGGCGACCTCTCAGCGGCACAGGCAAAAAGAAAAATTGATGCTTCTGGTCTGGCTGTGGCGCCCGGGTTCATTGACTTTCATGCTCATGGCAATCTGGAGAGCCATCCGTATCTGGACAACGAGGTAGCGCAAGGGGTCACGCTCGTTATGCTGGGCAATGATGGTGCATCGCCGGGCCGCGACGACTTGGGAAGCTATCTGGATTATCTGGACGAACAATATCTCGGTGCGAATGTGGGCTTCTTTGTTGGATTCGGAACGCTGCGCACTGCTGCCGGCGTGGGTACGAGTCCCAAGCCGAGCGAGCAGCAATTAGTCATGATGAAAGCGCTGGCTGCAGAGGCGATGAAGCGCGGTGCATTCGGGCTGTCAACGGGTCTTGAATATCCGCCGGGCAAGTTTGCTACAACGGAAGAGATCATCGAGGTGGCACGTGTTGTCGCCCGTCACGGCGGCATTTACACAAGTCACCTGCGAAGCGAGGACGACGATAAAATTGCAGGCGCTATCAAAGAAATTATTCGCATTGGCCGCGAAGCCCCTATTCCTGTCAATGTATCGCACATCAAGATCGTGTTTGAACAGCACGCCGAAGCAGCCCGAAAAATTGTCGAAATGATGAACGTTGCTCGCAGTGAAGGAATTCAAATTGCAGCCGATATCTATCCCTATCTTGCCTCGCATACTACCATCAACCTGATTATGCCCGACTGGGCGCAACCGCCCAATGATTTTCAAGAAGTCTTGAAGACACGACGCCAAGAACTTGAACAGGCCATTCAGGCCAATCTGGAGCGGCGAGGTGGCCCAAACCACGTGCTTATCACCAGGGGAAAATTCGCCGCACAGGATCTCGAACAGATCGCACACCAGCTGGACAAATCGCCTGCGGCAGTTGTAATAGACGACATCGGTCAGAGTGGGTCGAGCGCGGCATTCTTCTCGATGTTCGCACCGGCCATGGAAACATTTCTGCTGGATTCTCACATCATGATCTGCAGCGATGGGAGCCCTACGATGCTCCACCCGCGCGGCTACGGCGCGTTCCCGCGCGTGCTTGCTTATTATGTGCGGGAACGTCAGGCGCTCAGTCTGGCTGAGGCCATCCGGAAAATGACGACGCTTCCGGCAGCCACTCTTGGCTTGATTCGTAATGGCCGGGGAAAAATAGCAGAGGGATTTTTCGCGGACTTTGTCATTTTCAACCCACTGAGCGTGCGCGACGTGGCTACGTTTACCTCACCACACAAATTCCCAAAGGGCATTCCCTACGTGGTGATTAACGGCAAGCTTGCGAAGGACAAAGGGCAACTAACACACGTTGGCTCGGGCCGCCTACTCCGCTCAACCGACAATGCACCGACACCGCTTCGCTGACCTGTCGTGTCGAAGCGACTGAAGAGTTGGTGAGGAGATTTACAAATCCTACAGGAGCGCTTTTATTGCTTTTCGCATAAATAAAGAAACAGCCAAAGCCGCTGAAGGCCTTATTTTTGTACGAATGCTTAGCCTTCAACTATGCCATTCAACGTGGCACGGGCATCACGCCACAGGCGCATTTTCAACTTGCCCGTGTAGATTCATCCGCCTAGGCGGATGCCACGCATAGTTGTAGGGGCGTTTAAT
>CAYVXD010000051.1:0-26119 GCA_964454265.1 uncultured Candidatus Sumerlaeota bacterium
AACTGACTTTGCCATAGGCACCAACCCATCATTTCAAGTTTGAAGATGCACTAGCATTCGCCATGGCACTGTGGGGACCAGACAACTATTCGTCTAAACGGAACCCCCAGGGCCTTGGCAGGTTATGCGCTATCTTTATTCCCTCACAAACAGAGAAAGGGGAAGTCCATCTTCCCCTTTCCATTACTGCTGCTATACCATATCAATTGAGACTCATTCTTACTCGTAGAGGTTCCACTCCGCACTGTCAACCGTCATCGGTGTATAGCCGTAAACACGAATGTAGTCCCAATCTACGGTTCTCGTTTGCCACTGGCCAAGTCTGAACCAACCTTCAGTGAAGTCTGAATTGTTGGCTGACAGCGAGGCGATGTCGCTCGCGCTCTCTGTTGAGCCAACGTTAGCCACAATGCTGGATCCATAAACGAAGAGGGTAATGTAGATCTCCTGGCCTGTGGTGAAGGTCGCAGGCACAGGCCCAGCCAGAGTGGCAAAGTCACCGCCTCCATAGCGAAGCCGAATGTTCGTGGGCGTGGGCGTTGTATCCGGCGGATATGCGGTTCCAAAGGTCAGCCCATAGCCCCAATAGCCGCTTCCATCTTCCAGACCGCCGCGGAAGTATAGCGACGTATTTGCTTCCTGATCTGCCGGATGGCTAGCAGGGTCAGTGAGCTTGAGTTTGGCGCGAGCTTCGAAATTGCCAGTGGTGAACCTCGATCCCAGTGAGACAAATTGATCGGTTGAGGGATCACCCAGATCGGCACTTAAATTGAGGAACCCACCAGACAGAGATGGCGTATCCTGAGCATAGGCAAGTCCGGGTGCCGACCAGATGGTGTCATCAATCTCATCACCGCTGAAATCGTCGCTAAAAATCAGTGTATCGGTGCCATCGCGCACCTCGACATAGTCTAAGTCTGCAGCCTTCATGTTCCACAAGGCGAGTCGCATTCGGCCGTTAGTATGAGCCGAGTCAGAAAAGCTCAGCGATGCAAGATCCTGGGCACCCTTGCTGGTTCCCAGCTTGTAGGTGAAACTGGAGCCAGAGGCGATAATGGTCATATGTACCGTCTGGCCAGCAGTCAGCGAACTTGAGCAGAACTGCTCACCCAACACGGTCCATGTTTGTGCCTCCCGCGACTTGATTTTGGATACCGGAGTATTCGATTCTACAGTCCAGATTTCGAAGCAATAGGATTCGGCGTCTGGTTCTTCCCGGATGCGGATGCCAACGTTGGCTTGGTCAATGCCAGTGAGGTTACGCGTAATGTCAGTGAGCTTAATCCCGGCATAAATCGTGACATCTGTAAAATCGATCTTCTGAGCTGGCAGCTCCTCACCCGCATCAGCATACGCACCGACAGGGTCGAGGTGCAGATAGCCTCCGCTTTGCGTTGGTTCCCCAACTGGCCCGACAATTCCAGGAATAACCCACTTAGAGTTGTCAATAGTCCCGGCATTGAATTCGTCAGAGAAGAGTAATGTTGCAGGCAGGGCTGGCTGGAATGCACCGCAGATGAGCACCAGGCATGCGGTTGCAAGAACGAAAAAGATTGCATTCGTGCGGTTCATGTTTTTCACCGCCTTTTATACAGGTTTTAATACTGGTATTAAGTTCTACTTAGTAATCCTTGGCGAAAATGTCAAGCGGAAAAACGTCAGAGCAGACTGCAAAAACTCTCGAGGACCCGGTCAGTCAGAATCTCCAGAGCATTAATTGGAGACGCCATTGCACAAGGCGCGGCACTTACATGTATGAGGGGTTACAATGGGCACTCCTCTCCACCTGCTGGACAATTAGAAGGCATCACTCATATCCCGGCCAGGTGCTGAATGGGTGTCAGACGTTCTTTCATCTGGCCGTGCGGGCGAAAATACGCGACTATTTTGGTCTTTCCACCTCTATTACACGGATGTACTGAGAGCAAGAATCGCAGGGCATGATTTTCGCTCACGGCAAAGGCAAGTTAGATGATGAACAGAGAGTCCAAGACAAGGAGGACATGCTCTATGAGTCTCTCATAATAATCCTCTTCATCACTTATAACCTCAGATTTTTGAATGTGAAATAAAGTTGACGCTCATCCAATAAGCGATATAGCTATTATTCAAAAGCGAGAGACGGTAGTTTCTTACTCCTGCTGCCGTTGCTGATCCTGTGGTGCATGATGTTAAGAGTGCTCGTAGAGGCTGAAGCATGAGCGCATTGCCCTTATTGATGCTTATTTATTGTCTGTATTTGTCCGTCATCTTCTTTGCCTTTCTTCATCTCTATCATCTCAATCCTCGACACTATTTTTTGTTCTGGACACTGGGATGGCTCGCCCTCTTTTTCCGTCTTGCTTTCGAATTGTCCGGTTATTACTACCCGGCTGCGCAATCATGGCCGTTCCTCACCTACTTCTGTAATGGGTTAAACACTATTCTGTTTTTCTGGGGTGGATTGCTGTTCGTCGGTCGGGGGAAGAAGGAGGTGCTCTTTTACAGTAGCTTGGTAATTGTCTTTTTCTGGTCTATCATAGCGGTTTTCGGCGTGAGCAACTTGCTCTCCGTCCAGAGTTTTGCCTACATGGCATTTCTTGCGGCATTGAATATATTCATTGGCTTGCTGATGTTCTACAACGGGCAGAAAAGGGCCCTCTTTGGAGCCAGTGTGCTCGGTATGGTTTTTGTCATCTGGGGATTGGATAAGATACTCCAGCCGATTCTCTATCTCGTGGATATTCGGACCCCGTATGGCTATATTTTTGGTGGAGTGCTGGCGTTTCTGCTGGCGTTCTTCATGATTCTTTTGCTGGTAGAGGGAAGCCGCCAGGAACTCACACGGTCGGAGGAGAAGTGGCGCCGCTTTTTTGAGAAGGCGAGTGACGCGATGTACGTCTTTGATCCGGACAGCGGGAGTTTCCTGGATGCAAATGTAAAAGCGCAAGAAATGAGCGGGTATTCGAGAGAGGAGCTGCTTCAGCTTGCCATGCCCGATCTCCATCCCGTGACGCATAGTCACATCGCACAGACCGTCCTGGAGGACTATAGGAGCGGCAAAATCGGCGAGAAGGTCGAAGATATCCACGAAGACAGACGGAAGAATGGCTCGATCCGAACGGTTAGCGTCACGCGCAGTGTAGTGAATTACAACGGGCGTGAAGCAATTCTGGCAACAGTGCGTGACATCTCCGAGAAGCACCGGGCAGAAGAAGAAATTCATAAGCAGCTGCAGCGGGTTGTGGCCTTGAACAAGATTAGCCAGGCACTGAGCTCCACACTGAAACCCGAAGAGCTGTACCAGATCATCTTTGATCAGGTCAGCCAGGTGATTCCCACGGATGCGTTCTTCATTGATCTCTACGATGAACAGCAGCGGCGGACTCGCGGGGTGTTCTATATTGACACTATTAATGGGAAGAAAACGCGGGTGAGCCCGCCCAGCTCGCTGCGAACAATCATGGGTGAGATCTACGAGCCAATTATTCTGAAGAAACGTCCGCTGCTAGAATTGCGCGAGTCAGGTGACGAGGCTGATTCAAGTCGCCGTCCGTTTGGCGACACGACACGCCGCTCAGCCTCCCTCATGTACGTCCCCATGGTCTCACAAGATCGAGTCATCGGTGTAATGTCAGCACAAAGCTACGAGTACAATGTGTATGACCAATCCCAGATAGACTTCCTGACTAATATTGCAAACATGGCCGCTGCTGCTATTGAGAATGCCCATCTCTTTCAGACCGAGCGAGAGCAGGCTGAGAAGACGAGGTTCATTAGCGAGCTCAGTCAGCTCATTAATGCGACGTTCGAGACGAGGGAGGTCTTTCAGCAGGTCTACCAACTCTTGCCAGCCTATATGAAGGTGAGCCGGGCAACTGTCTTGCTCTACGATCCGACTATCCAGAAGCTGGTGGACCACGAGCCTCGTCGAGATGATGGGCAAGAAGAGCGGACCTTTGCTGAACCTCAGGATTGTTATTACAGCATATCGGGGCTCTGTTTCTCTACCGGTCGGCCGATAATTGAAAATGATTGCCGCACTAGCAAGATTATCCCTGAAAAATGGGTGAATGCCTTGCAGTTGAAATCTACCGTGGCGGTACCGATTATCACTCGCACGGGCACGCTCGGGGTATTGCGGGTAGACGATTGCGAGCACTACGACCGCTTCACCCAGGAGCACGTGGAATTCTTGGAGATAATCAGTCAGCAGCTTGCGGTTTCCTTGGAAAACTCGCGACTTTACAATAGCGTGAAGCAGTCGGAGCAAAAATATTGCCACCTGATTGAACATTGCAATGCAGGCATCGTCATTGTAAAAGACGGCCGGTTCCAATACGTCAACAAAACGTTTCTCACCATGACCGGTTATCGGCTGGATGAGCTTATGGCTCTTGGGATTTTTAACATTGTGGCGCCTGAAGATCGGGAACTCTTGCGACAGCGGTATGAAGAACGATTGAAAGGGCACGATGTTCCGTCGCACTACAGTTTCAAGGTCGTGCGGAAGGATGGAAGCCGGATTCATATGGAAGCCGACGTCTCGGTTGTTCAGTTTGGAGACGCGCAGGCCACAATGGGGGTTATCCGCGACATCACCGAGAAGAAACAAATGGAGCAAAAGCTCATGCAAGTGGAGCGCATGCGCAGTATTGGCACTCTGGCTGGGGGACTGGCGTCTGACTTCAACAATATACTTGGCTTGATCCTTTCGCAAACATCCTACCTGAAGATGATTCTGGAGCCAGGGGCGAAAATCTCCCCCTATATTGACTCTATCGAAGAGGCAACAACGCGTGCCGTGGAGTTGACCAAACAGCTCTTGGCATTCGCTCGCCCAGGCAAGTATGAAATTCGCCCCGTGAGTCTTAATACGGTGGTTGAGGAAAGTTTGTGTGCTGTACAAGGAATTTTAGAGAAAGATCTCATCGTTGAGAAACAGCTGGCTACGGATATCTGGACAGTCAATGCAGACGCCGAGCAACTCCAAAAGGTATTGATGGGTATCTACATTAATGCCCAGGAGGCTATGGGTGGTAGTGGGACGATGACCGTGAAAACGCAGAATCTGGAGCTTGACGAGCAAATCCTTACCAAACACCCGGATTGTCCACCGGGCAAGTATGCTGCAATCACCGTAACAGATACAGGGGTCGGGATGAGTCGTGAGGTTATGCAGCGCATCTTCGACCCGTTTTTCACAACTAAGGAACAGACAAAATGGCCTGGCTTGGGGTTGTCTATGGCCTACGGTATCATTCGGTCGCACGACGGCATTATTGATGTGGAGAGCGAAACCAAACAGGGCAGCAGCTTCACAATTTATCTTCCAGCCGCTAATACCTTAGCTTGAGAACAGCGATTCATATTTCCTCATGACATCGCGCCATGGGCTATGGAATTGCTGAAGTGGCGCCGGACAAGAAAGAGCCCGGCGCTCCGTCATAAGGCAAAAAGTGTGTTTGGATATCTTTAGATAATCCGAGAAGGCATTTAGGCGGGTTTAGACCGGACAGAAATGATCTTCCAGCCAGCATCGGTTTTCCGCAGCACGTAAGTCTCTTCCCTCTGCTTGGATAACGAGTTAACCGCGTCCTCACGCACGCATACCACTTTTGCGGCGTTATGGCTCTGGGTGGTCTCGAGCACCTTGACCAGTTTCTGGCTACGCTGTTTCCCCTCGCTATCGAGGTAGAATTGCTTGCGCCGGGTCATGTAGTCCTTGAGCGAGATGTTGCCTCGCATTTCCTCTGCCAGACAGTTATACTCCGAGGCAAAGTCTTGTTCGTTCCATGCTTCAATAAAGGTTTTCACCACCTGCTTGGGCGTTGCGTTGGCTAAATCAATACGGCTCTCCTTGACTGCGTTAGGAACCCTTGCGGCTCCTTCTTTTGTCGAAATGTACTCATTGCGACGGAAGATGAATTCCACGCGACCGAGCAGGTTAAGAGGATCAAACGGCTTGGTGAGAAAGTCGTCGCACTGTAAACCGTTTTTCCAGAATTCTTCTGATTTTCCAGACTCTTTTCCAATGGCAGTCATGACAATGATCGGAAGGTTTCTATACTTGGGCTCCTTGCGAAGGCGTTTGCATACTTCCATTCCTGACATCACGGGCATACGCAGATCAACGATAATCAGATCCGGGTTTTCTTGCTTAACCAGCTTCAGGCCATCTTCACCATTATACGCCGCAAGGGTGGTGTAGCCTTTGCTCTTTAGCGTGGCTTTAATGATATTAACGATCTCCTGGTCATCGTCAATGATAATAATCTTCTTCGCCATTCGTTCTTCCACAATTCCTATCCTGCTTTTTCAGGCTAGAAGGACGTCAAAAAATTATCCCTATAATGGCTATCGAGTCGCACTTGTCAATTACTAATGTTGCCATGGCCGTAAGTCTCGGCTGAGCGGATTTTTGAGTGTCTTGCCCTCCCAGGATGCCAGCCAGCGGACATGTCCAGAGATTTGTTACGCCACTGCGCACCGTGAGAGCAGGTTTTGCTTGCACCACATGAATTGTGGCAATCGGCGGCCCCATTCAGAAAATAGTATAGTGCAGTTTACGGGATTCATCACCTTATTTCCATGCCCGGTAGGGTTGGCTTGTCTCGTGGGCATTTTGTTGGGCGAAAGGTCATTTTTATCGTTGCACATGCGATAGTTTCTGAGTTAAGTATAGCTGGAACTGGGCATAGAGCCGCGTTACACTGCGGCTTGCTGTTTGCCCCAGATTATCGAAATTGGCCAGAAGGAAAGAGAACGGCGTTTTACAATATGATGAGGTCGGCCACATTTCCCATTCGAAAAGTCCTGCGGATTGTAGAAGAGGAAGTGGGCCGCTGGAGGCAGCCTGCGGTTACTCGGGTGGCTCGGATCAATCGGGATGCGTTCCGGGTGCTGATTTCCACCATGTTAAGCCTGCGAACAAAGGACGAGGTGACTTCGGCCGCAAGCCGGCGACTCTTTGCTCTTGCGGCAACCCCCAAGGATATGCTCCGACTATCCGAAAGGCAAATTGCCAGGGCTATTTTCCCGGTTGGATTCTATCGCACCAAGGCTGCCAATATTCGCGGGGCGTGTAAGCAGCTGGTTAACCAATTTGGCTCGCGCGTTCCGAGTTCTATTGACACGTTGATCACGCTTAAGGGTGTGGGGCGCAAGACAGCAAATCTGGTTGTAACCTTGGGCTATGGAAAACCGGGCGTCTGTGTGGATACACACGTTCATCGTATCTGTAACCGCTGGGGCTACGTTCGGACCAGAACTCCCGAAGAAACCGAGTTCACTCTGCGCCGGATACTCCCACGTTCCTATTGGATGCGTTTCAATAGTTTGCTTGTCGCTTTCGGACAAAATTGCTGCACCCCAGTGTCTCCACATTGCAGCTGGTGTCGGCTGAAGCCCTACTGTGCACGGGTTGAGGTTAAGAAATCCCGATGAGCCTGAACCTTTTTACTTGAGATCGGCCTATTACATCTTGGAGATGGGTATAATTAAAGATGATCCAGTGACCTGACTGTGGCTGAGAAAAGGTGAATCTGGCTATGTCCTAGCACAATATCTTCCAGACGCCGAATCGATTCTTTTTCAGCTGGGAAAAAATTTGCTTGAATTCCTATGGCGACCAAACTAAAATCTCCCTACAAGATCATAATGTACGATGAAAAGTCCCAGTCGTCGCATTAAACATCCTCAGGGGAGCATGGCAGCACTTTTTGATCGCTTTTACGGCGAGATTGTTCAGCTGCTTGACCGTTCGAGACTACTTCATACTCTTGGGGTTACCCATATAGCACTGGTTCTGGCGCAGCGCTACCAGCAGGATGTACAGACAGTCGCAATAGCGGGTCTTCTCCACGATTGTGCCAGGTGCCTTCCAGAGCAGGACATCGGAAAGCGACTGTCCAGCGCCGGTATAGTGTTAGAGGGGGAAGACAGACAGTTTCCCCAGCTCTGGCACGCGATTCTCGCAGGGGAAATGATAAGGACAACGTTTGGGGTATCGGACGCGGCAATTCAGCGAGCCGTGCGAATTCATCCAACGGGTGACGAAGCCATGGGCTTGCTGGATAAGATTCTGTTTCTGGCTGACTGTATAGAGCCAGGACGGCGATTTAACAGCATAGCGCGTCTGCGCAGCCTTGCGTATCAAGATCTGGATCAGGCGGTTATTGAGGCCTTGCGGACCAAGATTGCATATCTTCGGAAAAGCGGTCAGCCACTGCACTCTCGCTCCCTGAGGGCCCTGGCTGATCTGGAGTGCAGGAGGGATTCCGATAAGCCAACTCTCGTCTGAACAGAAGGCAATCACAGTTGCCAGAGCGCAAGCTGACAAGAAGGCAGGTGATATTGTTGTACTGGATGTCAGCAAGGTGTGTAATTTTACGGATTATTTTGTCATTGGCACAGGGATGTCACGCCAGCAGTTGCATGCTGTTGGTCAACACGTTGAGGAAGTTCTCAAGTCGAACGGGTGTAGCGCGTACAATGTAGACGGGTATGGGACGTCAACGTGGTTAGTGCTGGATTATGGAGACGTTGTTGTTCATGTTTTTAGCGCAGAGGCTCGGCGCTATTATGACCTTGAGCGCCTGTGGGGAGACGCCCGGGTAGTAACGTGGTGTCCTGCAGCCCGGAAAAAGTAAAGAGCATTAGGGCAGCAAACCTCACTGATGCGAGCCGGCACCTGGGCTTTAGATGTATGTCTTTATGAGCGATAGCCAAGGAGCGACCCTTAACTTTTTTCGACAAAGGGCAGAGGCTGCAAAAGGCAGACCTCCCTCCAATAGAACTACGGATACGAGGAGATATTATGGTTAAGTTCAAAATTGGCCAAACGGTTGTCGAACCAACTATCGGCATTTGCACTGTGCAGGGCATACGGCGAATGACGGTTGATGGCATGGAGGAAAACTATTACATCTTCCAAGCAGGCAATGCACGGGTGATGGTGCCAAAGGCACAGCTGCAGAAGCGCGGCATTCGCAAGCCGATGTCCAAAGACGAGGTCAAGAAGATTTTTAACCTCCTCAAAGTACCGGTATCGCCAAATCGCAACGATGCCCGCCTTCAATACATCAATTATCGCGAAGTCATGAAGAGCGGAGATCCTCAGAAAATTACCCGGCTTCTCCGCGATCTCTACACTCTGGAACAGTCAGACCAGCTCAAAGGGAAAGAAAAGGAAATCATGGAGCAAGCAAAACGCTTTCTCTGTAATGAGATCACCTTCATAAGAGGGATGTCCAAGACTAAGGTAATGGAGAATATCAACGAAAGTTTGCGGGTGATGTACAAAAAGAAGGTGGCAAAGGATCGAGAAAAGGCGAAAAAGGTAAGTCAGTGATTGTGTCGGAATTCTGTCATGCTCTGCTCCTGGTCTAAGCGTCGTGGTACTGCAGGTCTGTACCTTACGATGTGCTACGTGAGGATGATAATAGGATAGGAATGGGTGCAGTGCTGCGATCCTGAAGCTCCTTTTTCCGGTTTTTAAAAGTATATTGGTAATCTTTGGTTCAATGGCCGTAACCCGGAAGCCCTCATTCATCTATACTCCCCACTACGAAGTAGATATTGGCGTTCATGTCTTCCCGACAGTCAAGTACCGCTTAATTCACGATTATCTTGTGAAGCATGGACATGTGGGTCAGGGGGAGTTTCTTTCGCCCCAGCCTGCATCTTTAGACGAGTTGCTCCTGGTGCATACGCGGGAATATCTGGACGACCTGAGGGCGTTGCACAGCACTCCGCGCACGATCTACTCTGAGCTGCCGCTTACCGCAGAGATTGTTCAGGCCTACATGCTATGTGCAGGCGGGAGCATTCTGGCAGCACGTGAGGCATTGGGCCATCGCATTGGTGTCCATCTGGGTGGTGGTTTTCACCACGCCTTTCCTGACCATGCCGAGGGCTTCTGTTATATCAATGACGTGGCCGTGGCTATTAACGTCCTGCTTCACGATGGGTCAATCAAGCGCGCCTTCGTGGTTGACTGTGACCTGCACCAGGGTAACGGTACAGCGCGCTGCTTTCAGGGAAATCACAATGTTTTTACCTTTTCCATTCATCAAGAACACAATTATCCCGTGAAAGAACGCAGCGACCTGGATATTGGATTGCCAGATTTTGCTGACAATGAGTTATACCTAACAGAGCTTGGCCGTGTGATTCCTGGTAAGCTTGACGAGTTTGGGCCGGATTTAGTTTTATACGTGGCAGGCGCTGATCCGTACGAGCACGATCAGCTCGGACAGCTGCAGGTAACCATGGAGGGATTGCGCCAGCGAGACGAAATGGTAATCTCCTACTGCGTAGAGCATAACATTCCGCTGGCAATTGTCCTGGCCGGCGGATATGCGAATAAAATGGAGGATACCGTTCAAATTCACGTGAACACCTGTCTGACCGCATTACAAACCCTGCAGAAATAACGCGTCAATATTCAAAAGATAATCTCTCGCTTTGTCATACACCGAGGATCTCGAATCATACTACAACAGTACACTTGCTAATTTAATTTGCCTATCAGCAGAGAAAACGAGTATAGCAAGCTCCAGAAAAATCAAGAGGAGGGCTAGATGATGTACGTATTTTTAAGATACAAGAAAGAAATTTTCGAGAAGATATCAATCAATAAATGGAGCGGGCTGGTCAAGATGAAAGCGGCTCTTGCTTCACTTGGCCTGGTGATCTTGATGGTGATTGGAGCAGGTTTGACGTTCTCGGTCCAGACCGATGGTCTCATAATTAACATAGAGGATATTCCATACAACCCGGGTACGCGATGGATATATTCTGTTGGAGGAAAAGACACTGGAGCTCAATCGCGCAGGCTTACTGTTCAAATAGAAAAGAGCGACACGGGAAGGGACGGCTTACTAGAATCTGTTTATTTCTTAGAAGGATCGGGCATCAAGCGACTTTATGTTCGGGTGCTGCCCAATGCCGTTGCCACCTATTCTTCACCGGAAGAATCTACACTTATTCATAAGATTCAATTCCCTTTAAAATTGGGTGTGGAAATGGAATTCCAGCCCTCTGGTTTGGACTCTGAAATTGGGCCAGGCCCGGCCAAAGTCAGGGTGACTGCCGAAGATAAGATATCTGTGCCATTTGGCACTTTCAACTGTCTGAAACTGGACGTGGAGCCAAAGGTAGCAAAGTACATTCAAGAATTCAGCCAATGGATTGCTCCAAATGTGGGCATGGTAAAACAAAAGATTATCTCTGCACAGGGAACTCAGATCTTCGAACTGCTCGATTTTCGTCGGAACGCAGAAGCTATATGGACGTCTATATCGCCGTCCATGTTCCAAACCGACTTTGAGTTTTCTAATCTTGACGAATGGATCACTGCATCAGGATCCTGGACAGTTGCCGACGGGACTCTCTCTTCTGGAGGAAAGGGGAAAGAATACATCTGGCTGAAGCCTTACGTGTGGCAAGATTGCAAAATATCGTATCGGTTCCGGCTTGTCTCGGGCGGGGATGCGTGGATCAGTTTTCGGGCCAACTTTATTGATGAACCACGTGGCTTCTCTTATTTTCAGATTGACGACGGATCAGTCAAGATTCGCCACGCCAATCCCGAGGGATTCGAAACCATCAGCAATTATGCCCCCGCCCCAGAAAGCAACCAGTGGCACAGGGTGGAGTGTGTCGTAAAAGATGCCAGGGTGGACTGTTTTATTGATGGGGAATTAACGGTATTTACAAAAGAATGCTTAATTAATGTGGGCATGATGGGCTTTCGCACGCTTGATACGAAGATCGAGATTGATGACCTTCGCGTGGAAAAGCTGGCCTCTGACGCGCCTGAGAATGTCCATACCGCAGGATCTGAACCCAAGAAAACCACTTCGCTGGTTATAACAGCGGCTCAGATTCCGATGCAGGTGGGTAATAAATGGACCTTTGAGATTAGGTCGAAGGACGAAAATCTCAATGGCAAAGAGTTCACTTACTCATTTTACGATAAATTCGAACACCAGGGCAAGACTTTCGTCCGGCGCCGGGCAGAAATTCCTGGAATATTTGAGCGAACTGACGGGCTGCAGCTATTGAGACCTGATGGATGGTATGGGTTTTGGGAACCGGACGATGAAGTTCCCTACGACGTTATTGAATTTCCACTTTCCTCGGGCACAACATGGGAACAGAATGTTCTGTTTAAAGACAAAAGCGGAAACACGCAGCTGAGGTGGAACAAATGGCAAGCCGAAGCGGAAGAGAAAATCACTGTCCCTGCGGGTACGTTTCGCTGCATCAGGGTACGACACTTCAACTACACACTTGATAAGAAAAACGATATTCTTGTCTGGTTTGCACCGGAAATTGGCCTGGTGAAGTTCATTGAGAACGGCGAACACACATTCAATCTTGTGAAATTTGAACGTTTGACAAAGGACTAAGACTGATTAACGTCCTGAGAAAAACGGGAAATAGCAACGCGGAATGCCAATTGAGCCTATTTTTACCTTGAAATAAGGGGTCTGAAAAATGGTTTAAATCATCCGCCGACGAATTCACTGTTGTGTGATTTGAATCTCAACAATTTTCCATTCGCCGTCTTGTTCGATCATTTCAATCGCAACGACTCGGCCCGCGACAACTGCCATCATTCCTCTTCGAGGATAGTCTGCTATCATGTTCTGATATCTGGCACCGGCGGGATCTGGTGAAAAAGAACCGATTTGCCTGGCTATTTGTACTGCCGCATCTCTAGCAGAATCCACGCAAAGGTTCCTGACCGTGGTCATATCGTTTTTGGCGGCGGCAGTTATAAAAGCTTTGGCCGTATTCAATGGCGTATCTGTCCTCTGTGGCGATTCCGCCATAAAATAATTATAGCATAAGAAACCTATGACAATTAACAAAATGACAATTAATACCGCTTTCATATTTCCTCCCCTCCTGTTCCGAGAATGAAAAATTTGTGATAATGCTTTTAACTTGGGAAAGACAACCTCAGATTCTTTGTATCACGGCAGTGGCGCAGCTTTTGATGTCGTCAGAGTCTATTTCGTCGAATGTAAAATCGAGACGTTCATTTTCAGGAATTGACGGCACCGATAACGGTAAAGAAGATTCAACATACTTGCCACGATGAAAAATTTGTGGAGTTTCTTCAGTTGAATCTGATCTGCCTCCTGTTGTTTTCTCAAACGATTCCTTTGCGGGATTCCATTTACAAACATCATAGGCTACCATAGATTCTGTGGAAACCCTGTGAAAAGCCCTGGCATTCGGGCCGGGTTTTTCATAGCCCGATTTAAATCTCGTTGGAAATTCTATTATATAATCATATCCCCGATTAAAAGGGATATCCCTTGACGGCTTGCCTGTGCTCGGATCGTGGTCTATGTGCCCCATCTTTATAAGCGAATCTCGATGTTCAGAACCGACTTTTCCTGTTTCTACGTAATTCTTGAAAAATTCTTTTTCAATCTTCCTCTTAGCTCCAGACAGACCACGATAAAGACTGAAGGGCCCACTTGTAAAAAACCACCATGCCAGCAGCGCAACTCCTATGAAGACTAGCCATTTCAGCAAAGTTTTTACTGCTGCCCTTTCTTACTTTTAAAGAGTTTTCACGCGTCTATGATCTTTATCCTATTTTGTAGGGAGTTTTGGCCACCAACATGCCGTCTCTTATTATGCTTTTGAATTTTTTTTACTACCTTAACCCAAAAGTGTCAAGGAAAGCGCATACCAGGCTAGTGGATGTGAGGGCTATTCTTCCTGTTTGGAGGGTGTAGCATCTCGTCGCTGTTGAATTTCATCCTGAAGTTTCTTGGCCGCTTCGAAACCAGGAAAGGCCTGAAGCAGCAGATTATTGTAGTGCTCGGCTTTTTCAAGATCGCCCTGCTTGAAATAGTATTCTGCTATCATCTGGTACGCTTTAGGATTGGTCGGAATGGGTAAGGCGACCCGTTGTTCGAGAAAGTGAATGCCGCGCTCAGGATCGTTGAAAAACTCTACGAGGATATAGCCAAGATTGTAGAGATACACCGGCTTGGCCTTCGCCTTTTCCAGAATTGTGGTGAGTTTTTGTTGAGCGTCAGTGATCTGGCCGAGGCGCTCGAGGCAGAGCGCTTCGATCACTTCATAGTAATCATTTCCATCTTTGGTGCGTTCCAGTACACGGCGCGTATATTCGTAAGCGCTTTGAAAGTCCCCCTTTTTCAGGTATAGTGTGACAAGCTGGGAATCAACTTCTGTCGAGTTAGGCCGGAGGCGTTTTTGCTCCCGAAGAATTTGCTCGGCTTCCGGGATTCGGTTCATGAACAAGTATGTTGTAGCCAGATGGAGATAGAGATCCTGACGCTCAGGAGTAATCTGAATAAGAGATTGGAAGGTTTCAACTGCCTTCTCATACTGGCCATTGTAGAGCTCCCGAAACGCCTTGCCAACGTAATGATCTTCATAGAATTGCGGGTCATACTTAGCGATCTTTCGATGTAAGCTACGAATCAGCATCGGGTTTGGCACGCGCTGTTTGATATAGATTTCTGCGAGCCGGTCGAGAGCTGGGGTGTAGGCCGGCGAATACCAGATGGCCGTTTGAAGGTTCTCCTTAGCCTCCCTGAGATAGTCATCATCGGGCGAGAGTTTTGAGAGTTCATAGTAGGACAAGCCGAGCAGGTAGAAGACAGCATGAAAGCGTATTTCCCGCAGTGACGCCTCGAGCCGGTCAATGCCCCTGTTCAGGTATAAATGTGCTTTGGCCTTATAGAAGTTCACGCCGTCAGGATCGTCGCCTATGCTCGGATCGTTTAAGGTTTTGGCTAAGGTTGATCCGATCATATAGGCAATTTCCCCTCCTGAAAATGAGAGATACCCATTTAGACGATCACGGCTCATGGCTTTGCGAATAAGTGCCTCGGCACTGCGAAGCCAAAGAAACTTTTGCTCTCGTGTCGCATCAGGAACAGTGAGAAAGTTCTGCACGTATCCTTCAGCGCGGGCACGGTAAATATCGGTCACGTAGTTGATAAGGATAAAATGGTTTGCGAGTGGGGAGACCCCGATCAGGATCAAGGCAAATGCAAGAAGACCGACGCGGCCCAGGCGCGGTATGCGTGTTCCGTTAGGTGCAGGGGCCTGCGGCGTATCGGGAGCTGATTGTGAGGGGCTGGCGATTTGGTGCGCCTCTGGTGCAAGGCGCCAGAGGCGATCGCCCGAAATCCAGATGCCAAACAAAAAGGCGAACTGGAGGGCGATCGGTGCAATATGCATCGGGAAGTCGAGAAAAGCATGGAGAATGGTGGCTGCCAGAGCGATAAAGATCCCACACTGAATGCCCCGTTCCCAGGGATCGGATGAGCATTCCAGCACTGTCCAGCCGAATTTCAAATAGTGATAAAGCCCGATCAACACGAGCAGGAGTCCGACTATTCCCAATTCAATAGCAATCTGTATATAGTCGTTATGAGCACGCAGGGTCCGCTTTGGCGTCGGCCATAACAGTGTCTCATGGTGTTCAGTCAGGTAGGCACCCTGTGCTTTTGGATAGACATACTGAAAGCTGCCAATCCCATGGCCCCAGATGGGGCTCTGGCTAATAAGTGGCATTGAGCAGACCAGAATGCGAAAGCGCGTTCCCTTTTTAATCACGGCGGGATTGAAATGACTCAGGCGTGTCAGTATTGGGGCTTCCGGGGATTTGAACGGATTATACCGGCTGGAGATCACTTGACTGAGCATCAGAAGGAGGATGATAATTGTGCTGATTAGAATAGTCCGAATAGGAAGTCTGACTTGTGCCACTCGGGTTAGATGGTAAAGATAGACCGGTGTGACGAAAAGGAGAACCAGCCATACGCCTTTACTCTGGGCCGTGAGGAAGACAGCGATTAGGAAGACAAGAAAAATGCCTAGGACGATTTTGTGCCATGGACGTTTTGTGACGAGAAATAGAGCAATCGCCACAAAAAATGAGGGCATCAGAAAGCATGACAGTCCCGTATTATGCCCAATGAAAGACCCCATGCGGTTTCTCACATTCGGGAATTCATGGAGGAACGACCTGGAGAGCTCAAGATGCTGGAGCAGCGCAACCACGCCCAAGCAGAAGGCGGTAAAGAAGAGAATGCCAACCGCCTGCATCACGAATTTCCGTGTCTTGGCCATGTCGCTTACAATAAGAAAGAAGAGGACAAACAATATCACATTTGTGTAGGTACGCAGGCTGTAGTAGAATGTAGGTGTATAGAAGAGTGAAATCGCCCCATACAGCAGAAACATAAGGAGTATCCAGTGGCGGACTCCGGTACGTCGTGGCTCATTCCTCTGGAGAATTTTGAGGAGAAAATAGCAGACAACCAGGCTAATGATTAGAACGCTGGCGATGCTTCCCTTGAGCGTAAGAGGAGCATAGCCGAGGTAGAGGAAGGGCACGAGCTGCTCGGCCCAGAACTGGGAAAGGTTGTGTTGAATAAAAAATGCCTCGAGTTGTGCCATCCACTGGTCGCGGATTTGTAAAGGATAGATAAGCGGAACCAGCAGTAGTAGAAGCAGGATCAGAATTCGGCAGATGCGTTCGAGGTATCTGGTAATTGTCTGCTGCATCGTCGCTATCCGGAAGCTAATACGAGGTCTTGTGCCAGTTTGTGCCGGCTGCATTTTAAGACTTATCGTGTCTCGTTGCGAAGCTTTGATAATATTTTGAGCGTTGATTCTCTTTGGAATTTAAATGCTTGACCATGTTTGCGCTTGTTTTCGTTTTCAGCAGTTGCTTTGCTGGCTGATATGATTTTGTTGTTCTGGATTGTCTGGAGCAATCGCGGCTTGTCCATAGCGAGATAGCGTGGCGAAGCGCAGGGGTGTACAGGTACAGTTTGTTCTCGATTTCTTTTGCAATGGTGCCAGGATGAGCAAATCGCCATGCCTGAATTTCCTGGGGATCTGGTTTTATCGGGCCGTCGTATTGCGCCTTGAATAGCATAACGTGCTCCCAGTCGGTATCTGACGACGCAGGAATCTTTGCAAGACGTGTCATGTGCACGCGAATGCCGAGTTCTTCGAGCAATTCGCGCTGGGCCGCAGATTCGTACGACTCGCCAACGTGAACATGGCTCCCTACCGAGACGTCCCAGTATCCTGGATAGCGATCTTTGTCAGGCGCACGTTTCTGAATTAACAGCTCGCCGCACGATGTGAACACGAGAATATGTACGGCGCGGTGAAGATAGCGGTTCTGATGAACCTCTACCCGGCTGGCTGTGGCGATAAGCCGATCGTTCCGATCTACCACAGGGAGTTGCTCAGAGGCGGAGTCAAAGGTTTTATGGTTCATGCATGGCAAATCCGTCACGGGGGAATTGAATGTAGAGTTGCGGATTCTGGATGATTTGTCAACAGGATTCAAGTTTGACGATTTCTGGGTGATGGAGAGGTGTGCGCTGCCGCAAGGCGCATCAAGATTTGGACATACAGATACCAGATGGGAAATTCTTTGAGGCAAAATCTTCTTGAAAGTAGATGTCTTAAACTTATATCATAAATAATGTCTTGATGCAAGAGGATAGAAAAGGTGTTTTTGGCTTCTCCAACTTCAGCTTTCGAAAATTCGGGACACAGTGGAGAGGGCCGAGTTGTTTAGTTCGGTATGAGCGTGACCAGCTGCGTAGGAGCTGGTAACACGATTTGGCATTTGCAGGTGAGGTTGCTTATGGACAAGAAGACATTTGCCGGACGATTCCTCTCGAAGCTTGAAAAGATTGATCCCAAGCAGATCGAGCTGTTCCTCACCAAGATGGTGCAGGAGCGCAACTTTCTCAACATCGTGTTCAACAGTATGCTGGAGGGAGTCATTGTAACTGATGCTGATCTTCGCACACTTCTTATAAACCGTGCGGCACGAGAGCATCTCGGGATCGCAGAACACAAGAAGATACTGGGGATGCCGCTACTGGAACAGGTGCGGGATCAACGGATGGGTGAGCTAATCGCGGATTTTGACTCTGCTCAGGATCAGGCGAAGACCCGCGAGATTACGGTCACGTTCCCTGACCGACGTATTTATGGATTCAGTGTTGTTCCGGTGAAGGACGAGACCGGTGTAATTTCCACCATAGTTTTTATTATTAACGATCTTACTGTGCGCAGGAAAAGGGAACGCGAGCGGGTGCAGGCCGAACGGCTGCGCTCCCTTGCAAAGTTGACTGCAGGCTTGGCACACGAAATCAAGAATCCATTGAATTCCCTTACCATTCATGCACAACTGTTAAAGAAGATGCTGTCGTTGGATCATGAGGGTGATCGGCAGATTGACTTCTCGCGGATGAATCAGAGTGTCAATATTCTCCTCGAAGAGATTCAGCGTATGAGTAAGATTGTGGATCAGTTCATTTTAGCTACGCGTCCGAGTCGGCCCAACTTCGGAATACACAATATCAATAGTTTGCTGCAGCAGATAGCGGAATTTCTTGGACCAGAACTTGAGCTCAAAGGTATTCGATTGCAGTTGGATTTGGATTCCGAGGTTCCCCTGACGCGGCTGGATGAACATCAAATGGGGCAGGCAATGCTCAATATTGTGCGTAATTCGATCGAAGCAATTGAAACCGCCGATGGGCAGATTGACATCAAAACGAGACTGCGCGACGATTCGATCCAGATTGACGTGGCGGACAATGGCTGCGGTATTCCAGAAGAAGACCAGGGAAAGATTTTTGAGCCTTACTTTACGAAGAAGTTCTCCGGCTCGGGACTTGGATTGATGATTGTATATCGGGTGATTCGGGAACACAACGGCCGTATCGGCTTGAAGAGTGAGCCAGGCCAGGGCACGACCTTTACAATTACGTTACCTCTTTTGCAGAAGCCACTGCGGCTGCTCGCGGAAAAAAGTGGGAAGCGTCAATGAAACGCCGGATTGTGATCGCTGATGATGAGAGGAATACGCGCGAGGGCCTGAAATGGGCCATCGAAGGCAAGGGCGTCGAGGTATCTGTGGCTGCCGACGGCCAGGAGGCACTTGATATTCTCGCGACACGGGACGTGGATCTGGTGATTGCTGATTTAAAAATGCCAAAGGTTGATGGCATGGAGCTCCTGCACAGAATCAAAGAGGATTATGCCGGCACGGAAGTGATCGTTCTCACGGGTCATGGCACGGTTGAGAGTGCCGTGGAAGCCATGAAAATTGGGGCTTATGATTATGTGATGAAGCCGGTGAATCTCGATGAATTAAACCTTCTGGTCGAGCGTGCTCTGATGCTCAGGTCAATGAAGGAGGAGAACCTGGAGCTGCACCGGCGGCTGGATGAGCGTTATGGGTTTGATAAGATCATCGGCAGGTCGCAAGCCATGATGAAGGTTTTTCGCAAGATCAAACAAGTCGCGCCGTCGAAGGCCACGGTGCTCATTCAGGGAGAAAGCGGAACAGGGAAAGAGCTGATTGCCAGTGCGATTCATTATAATTCTCCGCGCAAGAACAAACCGTTTATCAAAATCAACTGCGGTGCTCTATCACCTACTCTGCTGGAGAGTGAGCTGTTTGGACATGAAAAAGGCGCCTTCACGGATGCCTATAAGCAGAAGCAGGGTCGATTTGAGCTCGCCAATGAGGGCACGATCTTTCTCGATGAAGTAAGCGAGACGACGCGGGAGTTTCAGGTGAAACTCTTGCGTGTCCTGCAAGAACAGGAATTCGAGCGAGTAGGCGGAACCCGGACAATCAAAGTGGACGTTCGTGTCATTACGGCAACGAACAGGAACCTTGAAGAGTGCGTAAAAGAAGGACGTTTTCGCGAGGATCTCTTCTATCGCTTGGACGTAATCCAGATTAACGTGGTTCCTTTGCGTGAACGAACGGAGGATATTCCGCTCTTGGTGAATGCAATTTTGAAGGAATTCTGCCAGGAGTATGGCAAAGAGATGCTAGAAGTGTCGCCCAAGGTGATGTCAATATTTCAGCAATACCATTGGCCTGGGAATGTACGTCAGCTGCGAAACGTGATCGAGGGACTGGTTGTAATGGCGACCAGTAGGGAGATAATGCCGAAGAGTTTGCCGGAGGAGATCCGCAGGGAGGTAGATCGGGCTCGATTCTTGAAAATCAAAACGGGCTCCACGTTAAAGGACGCCGAACGTGAGTTGATCAAAGCCACGCTGCTTGACGTTAACGGCAATAAAGCCAAGGCTGCGCGCATGCTGGGCCTGGGGCGCAAAACCCTGTATCGGAAGCTGAAAGAATACAGACTCGAGTGATTGAATTCTTGCCTCGTATTATTGAGCGCGATACAGCTCGACGCCGACGTAGCTGTGGCGAGGAAAGGCACTTGGCTGGATGTGTAGTCCTTATCGCACTGCCCTGGTATTGCCTCACTTGCTCTCGTTTTTTATCATCCGCCATGTGACAAATGTATAGAGATAAGGTAACCCTTACGGCACATCGCTCGTCTAATAGATATCGGAAGGCCGGAAGCGTAAAGATCACAAGGAGATAAGGACGCGGGGAAACAGAACCATTGAGTTATCGCACCATCCGTGTACCCTGGACCTGAATATTATCGTGCCTGAGGACATTCGTTTAATCTGGCGAGATGTGTTTACGTGCAGTCGGTGAAGGACAAATCAGGGTGTAAGGTGCTTTTTAGCCGATTGCTCAGCGAATGAGTAATGGCAAGAATTGCAAATCTTACGTCGGCTTTCAATTGCAGTGTTATCCTCAATTTCAGGCGGATTATCAGGCAAGCCGCAGGAAAAAGCCTTGACAATACAAGGTGGTTTCTCTTAAGTAGTTTATTAAAAAGATGGTAGAGAATTTGCTGATTATAGGCTCTGCTGTGCATGTTTCTTTCGTGAAAGATGCACCCTCTGCAGCACTTTTTGGCTAGCCAAATGTGAAGCAATCTACAAGACATAGAGGTCAATCAGCCAGTCTTCTCTACACTTTTCGGCTCGAATAAATCTATATGAGGGAAAAGGCAAAATGAAACGCACCCGACTATTGTTGGTACTGGTCGCGATGGGGATAATCTTGGGGTCGTTTGCCACAACGGGGTGGGCGCAAAGGGAATTCTACGTATGTTCCCAACACGGTGATGACCAAGGAGGCGATGGTAGTGCAGAGGATCCGTGGGCATCGATTAGTTATGCGTTGGAGCAAATCGATGCGAACGGGGACGATCCTGCGGTAATTTATGTTTTTGAGGGCCACTACTATGAAAATGTGGAGATGAAAGATTACATTGACCTCAAAGGAAGCTATGTGCACGAGGAGGACGATCATACTACGGGCACACGGAGCATTGACATTCAGGAAGAAACCGGCAAGCCTGGTGCCCCCTCATCAATCATTTCTAGTACAATAGACATTTTGCCTACCGTGATAGGCGCAAATGCACTGTTGGAAGGATTCGTCATCAATAACGGTTCTGATGGAATTTATTGTTCCAATGTTGGTACGAAGATTCGCCAGAATGTGATTGCATCGAATTATGTCACAGGCATCGTGTGCGTAGATGCATCGACGTCCATCGGATACAATACCATTCGCGACAACAACCGTCACGGCATTCACATCTTTGGGGATGAATATGCCCCTCGCAAGATCGTAGGCAATAATATTTTAGAAAATGAAGCCAGCGGTATTTACGTAGATGTGGATCCCTCCGTAAGTTGCACTATCGGAGCGACAGAGGAACCTGGGGAGCAAGAAAAAAAGAATTACATACACCACAATGAAGTAAGCGGCATTTTGGTTGTGCGTGGTTCGCTGAGCGTGGTGATTACCAACAACCGGATCAGGGCCAACGGGAGGTGTGGCATCTGTGTGTGTGAAGAGTCGACGCCAGATATCCAGCTGAATCTCATCGAGGAAAATTTTATGACGGGGATCAGCATTGCGCGTAATGGCAAGGGGACGAACGTTTCCGGCAATGTGATCCGATTAAACGTGGGTCACGGGATTCTGGTTCAGTGTACAGTAGCAGTTAATATTCGCAATAACCTCATTTGGTGGAATCAGCGCGATGGTATTCGGTTTCAGGGATTGGTGGGAAGCGGAATAGTTGCAGAGGGAAATCAAATTCTCTGGAATTATGGAAACGGGATTACCTGTACGGATGAATCCTCTCCGAGCATTGTAGGTGGTATTTTTGCCGGAAACCTGGGTGACGGAATTTACTGTGACATGAAGTCGCAGCCGAGGATTGAGGGTTCCATTATTTTTGCAAATTCACACAGTGGTATCGTGTCGGCATATAAGTCGGAACCAAAGATTGAGCGCTGCATTATCTCATCGAATTTATGGCATGGGGTGGAGACCAAGAGCAGCTCCCTGGCCAACCTCGTCAATAATACGATTGCCGATAATAGCGAACATGGCATCAGCTGCAACGGTTATGCCCATCCAATGATTCAAAATTGCATTATCTCTGGCAACAATGGCTACGGAATTTTTGAAGCCGAGATCCCAAGCGATCCCGCTGAAGTAAGCTATTGCAGTTTCTCTCAGAATCAAAAGGGTGACTATCGGGATGAAAATATTTTTACCTACACAGGCGCAGCCGCCATCAATGGCTCTGTCAACAACCGGGGGAATGTGGTGACCGGCAATATTGACGGAGACCCGCTGTTTGTTGCCTGGGGCTCATTTTCTCTCACAAATCCGATTTACGTTGACGTGAATACCACATCGGAGAGCCAAACCGGCTCGCAAAACGAGCCATTTGATATTATCTTGGAGGCGTTGATCCAGTACGATTACACTCTGGCCCAAGGCTCGCCGTGCATTCGTTCGGGTGAGGTTGATATTGGCGCTTTTCCAGAGGCGAGCAGCTACTTGCCGAAAGGGAACGATGCGGTCAAGATCAACGTAGCGGAGGGCACGTATTATGAGTCCAATCTTGTCCTGAACCATAACGTGGCGGTCAATGGGAATAGTGTGGCGGAGGTCATCGGGCTGCCTCTATCGCGCGAGGATTCCGAGGATGAATTACCGGCGTTTTTACGAGAGGAATTGAAGTTTACGATTTTCTATGCGGAAACAGGGTCAACGATTGAAGCATTCTCGGAGATAGCAGATGGCAGAAGTGGTGTTTTCGTAGGGCGGGGTTTTGCGCCTACCATCCGCGATTGCACTTTTGGGGAGAACAGTGATGGAATCGTCTGCTTTCGCTCCGCACCGCTTATTGAAGGTAACGATTTTGTGAACAATATAGAGAACGGGATAATTTGCAAGGCAGCGTCGCCGCGGATTGTGGGAAATGATTTCATGGATTCTCCAGTCGGTGTGCTGTGTGAGGCTGGTGCAGCGCCGGAAATCAGCAGCAGTACTTATACGCTACATTCCGTGGCGGGAATTCTTTGCACCGAACGCTCATCACCAGTAGTGATGGCGTGCACCATTTACGGGAATAGCGGCGATGGGATGTACATCGAAGACTTTTCCGCACCGATTATTGTTAATAATACGGTGTTTGTAAACAATGACAGGAGTGGCATAAATATTGTTGGAAATTCTACACCAGTCATTATTGGGTGCGAATTCTCACACAATAAGATTTATGGTATTCGGTGCTCGATTTATGCATCGCCCATCATCGCCGGAAATACTGTTTCTCATAACACGCGGGATGGAATTTACATTTCTGATCATTCCAACCCGCGAATCATAAACAACATGATCCATAGCAACAGATCGAATGGAATCTACGTTGAAAAATACTCGGCTCCGGAGATCATCAACAATACCCTTGTGTACAATCTGACCAATGGTATTTTTCTGCGTGACCACTCAACACCGATTATTCGCAACACTCTGCTTTACTACCATGGAGGTTTTGGTATCCGCGAATACGGTGAAGATAGCGATCCCGCGGATTTTAGCAATAACTGTCTCTCGGTTAGCTTTATGGGACAGTACCTGGATGAGGGGGTGACCATTTACTGGCTTGGAGATGATATTAATAACAATGTGAACAACGATGGCGCGCCGGTAGCCGATAACATTAATGTTGATGACCCGCGATTTGTCAATGTGAGTGTCCCCGACTTCCATATCCTGTCTGATTCGCAGTGTATTGATATGGGGACGGCCAATGGGGCACCGGCAACGGACTTCGATGGTGATGTGCGTCCGCAGGGTACGGGGTATGACATTGGGGCGGATGAATATACTGCCGGCGGTGGAAGCATGATCCTGGCGCTTGATGAGAGCTCGTGGGAATTCGTTACCGTGCCAGCGACGTTCTCTCGACCAACAGGTGTGGCTTCAGAGAGTGGCATTACCATTATTTCTGCGGATAATACAAATACCTTTGGCTACTGGTGCGGCGTGGGCCATCCGGTGCCGATTGTGCCTGATTGCCTCTACCGGTTTCGCTTCCAGGTCTCCACAACGCTGACTGATCCGAGCCAGGTGCCGGCATTGCGGCTCCGCCTGAATACGGCCAGTGGCGAACAAAGCGATCTGCTTCGAATCTCGAGCGGAGACACCGGCAGTTGTTCGCCTACGCCGACGGGAGTGGTTTATGATTTGTACGCCTACCCGCCCCAGAGGTCTTCCACCACCTCTACGGGGATGGATGTGTTTTACATTAGCTTTGATATAATGAATTTCGATCCGTCTGACGCGGCTATTGCAGGAGTGAGTTTGCAGGGCGTAGAGGTCAGCCGTATTGCGCTGAGCAATCTGAGCGGGAGCCAGGAGCTCCTGGCTTATGATTTTGAAACCGGGACTGAGCAATGGCGCTACTCGGGCACGATTGCTCCATTCAGTGCCCCCTTGAGTGGCTGGGCTTCTGGGTGCTTGCAGTTGCGCTCGACCTCTAATACCGATACGTTCGGGTTCTGGTCGAGTGACCCTGGTGAGGTTTCTCTGGACACGATCGGGAAGCTTTATCGTGGCACATTCACGGTTAGTTCGGATCAAGTTGATCGTACAAAGGTGGCGTGCGTGCGACTGCGGATAGGCTCTGAAGACGGTCAGGCGACGGTGGTGAAGACGATTAACAGCCCGACTCCGGCTACACAGGCGCCAGGGCCAACCGCAAGCCAATACGCGGTCTATTTCCTGCCAATGCAAGGGATTCTCGAGTCCGGACTGCTCAGTGCATTTGACATGCTGAACTTCGATCCAACAGACAATCCGCAAGTCACACTGAGCCTTGATCAAGTGGTCATTGAGACGCTGGATATCCCCACAATGCCGTGAATACGCCGCCCATTAGTAGATTTTCTGGAAAAATAGGGGCAGGTTTGAAACCTGCCCCTACTTCTTTGTGGTACGTCAGGCAAGTCGCGAATTTTATATTGTAGGGGCGTATTGCAATACGCCCCTACATATGGGAGGGAAAGAATAGCAGCCGGCCGCGGAGTAAACGCTCGATCATGTGTATATGGGCCACACAGATAAGAAAAACGCAGGAAGACCCTTGCTTCTGTCTTTCCTGCGTTAAGAAATGCTTATGTTCTTGACTAGTGCATCTTCAAACTTGAAATGATGGGTTGGTGCCTATGGCAAAGCCAGTTGTTGATATGGCGTAGCGCCGGCGTCTCGCCTTCATATGAGGAGAGGGCAGGATGCCCTCCAGACTGTTCGCCGCGGCGGATGAACCCGCACGGGCTTATTATTCGGGCAGTTCGAATTCTTTTACCTCAACATCTTCGATGTAGAGAGAAGCGGTTGCATTATCCCCCGGTTCAAAATTAAGGAGATCTACCGCAATATACAGCCCTTCAGGCACGGCTCCGTAGGGCGGCACATAAAAGACATAGTAATCGCGGCCAGTAATACCCGGGAAGAGATCATTACCTGCAACACTTGCTATTGTAATGATGGCGACACTTGAGTTGTTCGGCGTGCCGATGCGAATGCGAAATTGCGGAAAGTCATTAGGGCCTGCATCAGTGCTAATGTGCACCTTTGCCCGATAGAGCTTGCCTGGCGAGACCTGTGTACTTGGGGGCGAGGGCAGAAACTCAACCGTTGGACTCTGCCAGAATCCGAAACAATTTGTATTGGTTGTGCTGGTAATGACAAGGTATCCTGGTTGCGAGTCAAATGTGGGCGCAGTAAAGACCGGTTCGACACTGGCACTTTGCCATTCTTCCGTATTTTTGCTAAAGTTATAGGTTTTGATCCGGTGCTCGATGCCGATATTAATGATGGAGTCAAAAATGG
>CAYVXD010000052.1:0-11713 GCA_964454265.1 uncultured Candidatus Sumerlaeota bacterium
GTGCGGATGGGACGGAGCTGGAATTGGGATTCGCAGAGCCTGGCATAGAGTCCGCCTTTGGCGATGAGCTCGTCGTGCTTGCCGATCTCCACAATGCGGCCTTTATCCAGGACGACAATGCGGTTGGCGTTCATAACGGTGGAGAGGCGGTGGGCAATGATGAGTGTAGTGCGGCTGGCGATGAGGCGATCCATGGCTTTTTGAATAAGGGCTTCGGATTCGGAGTCGAGCGAGGATGTTGCCTCGTCGAGAATCAAAATAGCGGGGTCTTTGAGAATGGCGCGTGCAATGGTGATGCGCTGGCGTTCGCCACCGGAGAGTTTTGTGCCGCGTTCGCCAATGACGGTATCGTAGCCTTGTGGCAGAGAGCTTATATGGTCGTGGATATGTGCGGCTTTGGCGGCTGCAATAATGAGGTCGTCAGGAGTGTCTTCTTCGCCGTAAGCGATATTGTTGCGAATCGTGTCGTTAAAGAGGATGCTTTCCTGTGAGACGATGCCGATCTGGTGCCGGAGCGAGTCGAGAGTAACTGTCTTAATGTCAATGCCGTCAATCTCCACGGTACCTATTGTAGGATTGTAGAAGCGGGGAATGAGACTGATGAGGGTGGACTTTCCTGCACCGCTCGGGCCGACAAAAGCAGTGACCTGGCGAACCGGCAGATCGAGATTGATATTCTTGAGCACGAACTTCTCGCCTTCATAGGCAAAGCTCAGGTTGTTAAACCGGATATTGCGGGACATGGGGCGGAGCTCGACGGCGTCGGGCATTTCCTTGATGTTCGACTGGGTATCGAGGATACGAAAGATGCGTTCGGCATTTGCCATGCCTTCCTGCACGTCAGCGAAGGCAGAGTTGATCATTTTTACTGGCTTATAGAGGCGCGACAGGGCAAAGATGTAGATGAAGAAGTCAGCGCCGCTCATGGTGCGGGCTTCGGTGATGAAGTAGCCGCCGACCATGAGGACGAGCACGACGACGAACGTGCCGAGGAGCTCCATAAAGGGTGAGGATAGAATTTTGACGGTTCGACGCCGCAGCTCGTAGAGGAAGTGTTTGACATTTTGGCGGTCGAACTTCTTCAGCTCATAGCCCTCCATGCGAAAGGCTTTGACGATTCTCACACCGCTGAGGATTTCCTGCATAGCACTGCTGATGCTGGCGACCTTTTTTCGCTCTTTCCTGGTGAGCTTACGCACCTTTTTTGCAAAATAGCTAATGGGGAGGATGGTCAGGGGGACAAAGATGAAAATCAGCAGCGTGAGATGATGGTTCAGATAGAAGAGAAAAGCGAGCAGAAAGGCGAGATTGATTGGCGCCTGCATTGCATCGTCAAACACGAGCATGAGCGAATTGCGTACGCCCTGGACATCGCTGGAGATGCGCGACATCAGGTGGCCTGTGGTCTTGCGGGCGAAGAAGCCCATGTCGAGATGTAGCACGTGGGAGTAAAGCTGATACTTGAGATTTTTAATAATGGAGAGGCTGATGTAGTTGGTCAGGTACTTCGAGAGAAAGTCGAAGAGGAACTTAAGCAGCTGAGCCACGAGGATGACGCCACTGACGATGGCCAGCAGGAGCATTTTTTTTCCTTGCTGGATGTAGGAATAGAAGGATTGCTCGAGTTTGTTTATTAAGGCGTTTGCCTTTGCGTACAAAGCCTGAATCGGTCCGGCGGCCTTGTGATCGGCTGCCAGCTGATCGGGCAAGAGCTCCTTATGCACGTTAGTGGGTTTAATGGTGGAAATAGCGTGAGGAGGGCCGTAGGGACAAAGAGTCATTGGGCTGGTGTCGGAGTTGACATCTTCCGTTGGTGTCTGTAATGGAAAGATAGTGTGCGGGGTGCCGGATGGGCAGGTTGTGAGGGCTGTGGTCTCGGCAGCTGCCTGTTCTCCCGTCACGCCGAAAAGAATCTCAATAATGGGTTTGAAAGCGGCGATGCTAAAGACGTTGAGCGCGGCGACAAGGAACAGGCACACTACTGCTACAAAGATTTTGAGCTTGTAATCGAGGAGGTATTTAATTAGCCGTAAATAGATTTTCATACATAACGAAAGATAGCAGGTCGGATGTGCGGCTCACAAGAGCCAAATTATGCTCTGATACATAACGAGGGGTGGCAGGGAAGTAAAGAATAAAAAATGGCGGGCGGTTCTCGAAGTTTTCGCCTGCTACTGCACAAGCCACCATAGACGCCAGGCGGTCTTAAGTTTAAATCTGTTGACATCCGGTAAAATCGCACTATTTAATTAATCAGGTTTTTTCTTTTTCCCACTGTGAAACTGAGTTTTTCCAAGCGAGCAAGTTTTCGAGCAGATGCAGGGGCGAGCAGACGATGAAGCTGGGGTTGCAGCTGTTTCGGTTGATTAGAGGGAAGCGCCAGAAAAGCCTGACGAATCCTCAGTATCGGCGCGATTCGCTCAAGCTGGCTGTTGACACATATCTGAAAAGATACTCATCTTCTGCATCTGGTAGTGACGAAATCTATGAGTCACTTGAGGAGCTTGAAGCCGGATACCAGGAGGTTTCGCTCGATTCCCTCGAAATCCTGGTGGCTGCCTACGAGAAGAACCCCGCTGATCAGACCCTCCTCCGACGCATTGGTTCCACTCTGCGCCAGCGTGGGATCAAAAACAAAAGCGCCACCGAGTATTACAAGAAACTGGTAGAGCTGAGAGAAGACACTCTGTCGTATCTCAAGTGTCTGCTGGACTGCTATAAGGCCAGCGATCAGCCCTATCCTTTGATGCTTACCAGCGAGCGCATTGTGGAGGAATACCGCGCGCTGCGTGCCGCAGGGGAACCCGACGATTCCTCTATTGACTGGAAGGCGGCAGAAGAGACTTATGCCGAGGCTCTGCATTTGCTGTCTAACATATACGTTAATTTGGGTAAGACGGATGAGAAGGCCATGGCGGTGTACCAAGAGATATTGCAATTGGATGGAGAGCACATGGCTATCCTGGACCTTATTGTGAAGAGCCACAGTGGTGCCAGGCGAATGGATAGCGAGGCGGTTCAGTGGTACGAGCAATATCTTGCCTATCGGCCGCATGAGAAAGAGCTGCAGCTGCTGCTGAGTGAGGCTTACTTTGTCTGCGGTCGGCAGGAGGAAGGACTGGCAATTCTGACGGCGATCCATAATGATGATCCCCAGGAGATCACCGTCCTTAAGCGTATTGTTAGCTATTACATTGACACGCAACAAGTTAGCCCTTCGACACTCCACTGGTTTATGCAATATTTGAAACTGAATCGGACGGACAAGGATGTGCTGGAAGTCGTGGCAGACTACTATGCTGCCCAAAATGCGGTGACTGCTGAGGCTATTGAAATCTATAAGAGAGTTCTGTCCTTCACGGAGCAGCGCGAGCGCTACATGAGATTGCTCGGGCGCTACTACTATGAAGGTCGGCAGTGGTCAGATGTGATCGAGGTGTATGAAGAGCTGAAAGAGAAAAGCGGCGTGGGGGCGGAGATTGTGGTGCCGATTGCTACCGCGTACGCAGCTTTTCAACGCACGGATACCGGGGCCATAATGCTCTATGAGAAGGCAGTGGAATTTGGATGCCGGGATGCCAACATGTTGCCTATTCTCAGTGATTTTTACTTTAAGACTGCTCGCCATGATACTCAGGCCATGAAGTGCTTCAAAGAGACGCTGCAGATACAGCGACAGCACATGGGTGCGCGTTTGGGATTGTGTCATGCCTATGTTGCGAATGGCGAATATGCGAGGGCGTTGGAGGAAGGGTTGCGGCATTTGCGGTTGTATGCCTGCGATAGCACAGCAGTGCGAATTGTGGCCTGGTGTATTGTTGAGAGTGGCACTGTTGAGGAGCTGGAATGCCTGGAGCAGCTTGACGAGGATAGCAGGCGGTTGATCCTGGAGGAGCTCTACAGTCTAGCGCCGGATGCTGGGAGTGTGGAGCGGCAGCTCAGCGACTATTATTTGCGGGAGAATCGGGATGACGACAAGGCAGTCCGGGTTTACGAGGGGGCATTGCTGGCTGGTGGTGACAAGTTGGCGCTGTTGGGTCGCTTGAGCGCGATTGCTCATGCGAGAGGGGAGCAAGATAAAGGCATTGTGTTCGACAAGGAGATTTACACATTGTGCCGCCAGTTATGCCCGCTGGATGGCCCGCCTAGGCGGGGCGAGTCTGCACGGGTGGATTGTCCGGAGGCGTGTATACGCCTCGGCCAGTACTATCTGGATAGAAACGCGGTGGGTGTTGATGCGCAGGAGGTGTATCGGCGGTGTTATCAAAAAGGCGACCGCTCGCCAGGGATCGTGATCAAGCTGGCGCAGTTTGCACTCGACAACGAGGATCGCTCTTTGGAGGCCATTGCGTATTACCAGGCGGCTATTCAATGGCTTCCGAGAAACAAACCACTGCGCTATGCCCTCATGCTGTCCTGCATTGAGAATAATCAGGTACAGCCGGTGCTTGATTTTTGCAGGAAACAGCTGAGCGAGGAGGTGCTGGATCCGAATGTGCTCGATATTCTGACCCTCTGTCTGAGCCAATGCGAGGAGGTCGATCGGGAGACGCTGGAATTTCTGGAATCGCTATATGTGAAGTCCATGGATAGCGAGAAGCTTTGTGTGGCTCTGGCTCTGATTTACTCGAAGGTGAAGAACTATAGCAAGAGGGCGCTGGCTGTGTACGAAAAAGCGCTGCGCGTAAAACCGGATGATCTGGAGTTCCTGGGATGCCAGGCCCGCTGCTATGAACAAATGGGAGATTACGACCGATCTCTGGAGGTCTATGAACGCATCCGGATGGCCATTCCCGATGATGTAACCATTACGAACCGGCTGGCAAAGCTTTATGCCAAGATGAACATGCGATCCAGAGAATCGCTGGAAATCATTCAACAGGCCTCGAGCGAAGATCCGTTTGATCGTGAATTACAGCTCCACCTGATGGAGATGCTGTTTCAGATGGAGCTGGTGGACCAGGGGTGGCAGGTAGTTGACTCGATCGTAGCCCGAATCCCGGAAAGCCTTCCAGGGGTAATTAAACGCCTGGAGCAGTTTAAAGGAACGAATCTCTGGACGAGCGAGACGATTCTAAAGCTGAGTGTGCTTTATATTGATGCCGGGCGGATTGATCAGGCATTGAGGGAGCTCACCACGCTTCAGAGTGATTACCACCGTTTTTGTGGCGAGTTGACTGATTGCTATACAAAGATTATCACGAAGGATCCGGTGAATGTGCAGGTGCGGATTGAACGGGGGGTAATTTACAAGCTAACCGGCCGCTTTGAAGAGGCGATTGCCGACCTGGAAGCTGCCTATGAGCTGGCCGAAGAGAATGCGAATGTTCTGTATGAATTGGCAGAGACGTATGCGGCATATATTGCTACACAAAAGGAGCCGGATGTCGAACTGATGAGCAAATTGGGCCAGCTCTACTTCGAGCTTGGCGAGCTGGACGACTGCATTGCGACGTATCAGAAAGTTCTGCAGTACAAGAAGGATAGCCCCGATGCAGTGCTCGCCCTTGGCGAGTGTTTTCACAAAAAGGCCCTGCTCGAGGTCGCCTACGGTTATTACACAAAGCTTGAGAAGACGGATGACGTTAAGGATTTGCTCTATGAGCTGGGTGACGATTTTTATACGCGAGGGGAGTTTGAAAAGGCAATCGCAGCATTTCAAGAGATCATGGCGGCGGACATCACGTATCGGGATGTTAGTATGAAGGTGCGCGAGCTGCGAGAGGAGATGGAGAATGCTGCGATTCCGGAAGGGCAGTATCGTTCGATCTGGGCGCAGCTTAACACGCGGGCGCGCCGCCGCTTTAAGCTGCTTGAGGAAATTGGCAGAGGCAGCATGGGTTTGGTCTTCAAGGCGCACGATCGGGAGCTGGATGAGCTGGTGGTGCTCAAGATTCTTCCGGCGCATTTCTCGCGCGACGAGGAGGCGGTCGCACGCTTCAGACAAGAGGCCAAGGCGGCTCGACGCCTGACGCATCCCAATATTGTGCGGATTTTTGACATCGGTGAGGAGGAAGGGCGTAAGTATATTTCCATGGAGTTTATTGAAGGCGAAGATTTGAAGCAAATTATTGCTGGGAAGCAGAAGCTGCCGGTCAGGGAAATGCTCCATTACGCTATTGAGATTGCGCTGGGTCTTGCCTATGCGCATGGCATGGACATACTTCACCTGGATATCAAGCCTGCCAATGTGATGATTACTACGGATCAGAAGGTCAAACTCACAGATTTCGGCATTGCTACGGTGATGACGGAAGCCCAACAGATCTCCTCAGAGATTATCGTTGGAACTCCGCTCTATATGTCGCCTGAGCAGAATGAGGGGAAACCATGCAGCGCGGCCTCCGACGTTTATTCCCTCGGCGTAGTCATGTACGAAATGCTAATGGGCCATCCACCCTTCCGCCTCGGCAATGTGGCTTACCATCATATTTTTACCAAACCTCCAGCCATGAAGGGCATAAAAAAGCGTCTGGCGGCTATGGTCATGAGGTGCCTGGAGAAAGACCCAGCCAACCGCTATGCTAGCATGAACGAGTTGATTCGCGATCTGAAAACCGTGCGACCATAGCAGGGACATATTATAATCTGTCTCTACAAATTGGCTTGACGCTCCGGGTAATTCATGCGACGGTGTCTTCAGCTAGAGGCCGGGAAGAGAGAGCGGTGGCGCATCCTGTCTGTCTGTGTGCGCTGAGTAGCGCTCGGCAGGCCGTTTCTTCCTCTGATTCAATGACGGACATCTATGTCTGCACGTCACATACAACCTCCCCGTTACTTTAACGCCTACCTGTTTATAGCCATCTGGATTCTGGGGATCGTGTTGCGCTTTTACGATCTGGCGCAGTTGCCGCCAGGATTATGGTATGATGAGGCGCTGAATGGGCTGAATGCTTTGAGTCTGATCGAGGAGCAGCCGCTGCGCCTTGCCTTTATATACGAAGGTCTCCCCCAGGAACCACTGTTTATGTACCTGATTGCCGGGTTTTTTCTGCTGTTTGGTGCATCAGGGTTGGTAATCAGGATCGCGAGTGCTGTTATAGGATCGCTGACGATACCGCTGCTATATTATGTGGTAAGGGAGAATGCGGGTCGGCGCGTGGCGTTGGTTTCGGCGTTGTGTTTAGCGCTGCTGCGGTGGCACGTTCACTTCAGCCGTGTTGGTTTTCGCACCATTCTTGTTCCACTCGTTGCACTGGCTTGTTTCCTCTTCTTTTTGCGTGGTATGCGCACGAAGAAACGCTCAGCATTTGTGCTGGCAGGAGTATTTCTTGGATTAGGATTTTATACGTACCTTTCTTTCTATTTTGTGCCGCTGATTTTGCTGCTGACGCTCGGTGGTGCTTATTGGGCAAAAAGTCATTCCCCTAGGCGAACGTGGAAGCAGATAGTGCTCATGTTTGCGGTTGGTGCCGTAGTCTTTTTGCCGCTCGGCATTACGTATGTCGTGGAACCGGGCTTTTTCCTGGGGCGAGTTGGTATGGTGTCACTCTTTGACGAGGGGTTGTGGTCCGGGGTTAAGCAGATTATGAGAAATGGTTGGGATGTGCTGCTGATGTTTTCATTTAAGGGCGACCATGTTCCGAAGCATAACATCCCCTACGTGCCGGTACTGGATGCAGTTACGTCGCTCTTTTTTCTACTGGGTATTGTGATGCTGATACGAGGGCTGAAGCGGTCGGTGTTTCACAGTCTGGTATTTTGGTGGTTTCTGGTCATGATGTTGCCGAGCGTGCTGTCGTTTGGAGCGCCGAACCTGCTGCGTGTACTGGGGCTGAGCCCGGCGTTGGCGATTATTCTGGCTCTGGGCTATGAGAAGGGTTACAATCTGGCGCGGAGTGGTTGGGGTTCGCGTGGTTTGGCTCCAGGGGTAATGCTTCTCTGTTTGGGCGTGTTTGCAAGCGTCGAGGTTACGCGCTACTTTGTCGTATGGCGTAACGACGTTCGTACGTGGTATGATTTTAATAGCGGGTGGGTGGAGCTGGCGAGAAGTGTAGCGCAGATTCCTGAGGAGCAGTATTTGATCTACGTGCCGGGAGACATTTTTTATCATACAACGTTCAAGTTCATAGTGCGGGGGCGTCAGGATGTTTTTCCCATGAGCCTACCTGAAGCATTCACACGGGATGATAAGCAGGCGCGAGATCATCTGGTGGTGACCACTCTCTATGGCGAGGTGTATCCCGTGGTAAGGCGGCTGTTTCCCCGGGCGGCGATTGTGGAGAGCTTTAGCGATCCGCCCGCCGCGGCGGGTCGGCCCTGGGCCCATATGTTTCGCATTCCCTCTGATGATCTGCTAAGCACCACGAGGGCTGAATCGCTTCTCAGGGGATTGCGTATTGATGTAAATCGGTGATTTGAGCACGATATTGCAAAGGGCGATATTGCAAATATAGGGCGAAGGAAGATTCGGACGTGCGGACATGATTGTGAAAAGCGGAGGAAAAATAACTTGATTTTCTGACTGCTGAAAAGCTATGTTAAATGAAGATGATATGTAGGCCCGAGAGAGCGAGGGGAAAAATCAGGAGCGCTAGGGCAAGGAGGGTGAGAGAATGTCGGGGCATTCAAAATGGCATTCGATCAAGCATAAGAAAGCCGCGGTGGATGCCAAGCGCGGCAAGCTATTCACCAAGATCATCCGAGAACTGACTGTGGCGGCCAGGACGGGGGGCGGGAGCCCTGATGTAAACCCGAGGCTGCGGACTGCCATTCAGGCGGCCAAAGATGTAAATATGCCAAAGGATACCATTGACAAAGCGATAAAAAAAGGTACCGGTGAACTGCCAGGCGTTTCGTACGAAGAGGTGACCTACGAAGGTTATGGCCCGGGTGGTGTGGCGATTTTCATTCAGGGCTCTACGGATAATAGGAATCGGACGTCAGCAGAAGTTCGTCATATTCTTTCAAAGCACAATGGGAGCCTTGGGGAGGCCGGTTGTGTGTCGTGGATGTTTGCCAAGAAAGGGATTATCCTGGTTGATGCATCTGCTGCAGACGAGGATACGCTGACTGAAATTGCTATAGAAGCCGGGGCAGAGGATCTCATAAATAATGGGGATTCTTTTACGGTCACCACGGATCCTGCTGATCTGGATGCTGTGCGTAGTGTCCTTGAGGGAAAAGGGGTCAAAGTGGAGTCGGCAGAGATTTCCATGGTTCCGAATTCTACTGTAAAGCTTGAGGGTAAAGATGCCGAACAGCTATTAAAGCTGGTGGGTGCGCTGGAAGAGCAAGATGATGTGCAGTCGGTGTCGGCGAATTTTGATATTGCTGATGAGGTGATAGAAAAGATCGGGGCGTAGGGCTGGGCGGTCGGTGCTTCTCGTTTAAGTGTCTTCAGGGAGCAGAGAAAAGCTTTTTAGTCCACGCAAAGGCGCTAAGACGGCAAAGGGTAGGAGGCCGCGAAGACGGCCGATTTTTTGGGAAGCAAAGAGTGTCAGGCCGAATCTCGCAGGGGAAGGGAACACCTGGGAGGAGCGTTTCACGGATAAATTTGCATTTAGTGTTTTGTGCTGATTCTTCTAGCTAAGCAATAGGGACACCCATCCTGTTTTATGTTGAGGTGATAATGTATGGGAATTGGGTGCGGGATTATTGGAGCTGGTACATGGGGTGAAGTACATGCCATGGCGTACGCCAGTCACCCGCAGGCTGAGCTGGTAGCAGTGTGTGATAGGGATTATGACAGGGCGCGTGATCTGGCGCAGCGCTATTTTGCGCACGCATGTCACTCGGACTACCATGAACTACTGGCTGACAAGGCGATCCAGGCAGTGTCGGTGACGACGCCGGATTTTGCGCATGCCGAAGTAGCGATTGCCGCAGCTCGTGCGGGAAAGCACATGATTATTGAGAAGCCTCTGGCCATCACCGTAGAAAAATGCCTCCGCATGCGCGACGAAGTGGCCAAGCATGGAGTGAAATGCATGGTAGACTTCCACAATCGTTGGAACCCTGCGTTTATTAAGGCACGGTCAGCAATTGTCTCGGGGGAGCTCGGCACGCTTCATCTGATCAGCATGCGCCTGAATAATACCATCACCGTGCCAACGGAGATGGTCAGCTGGGCAGCGCAATCCAACGTTGCCTGGTTTCTGGGGAGTCACAATGTGGATTTGATGCGGTATCTTGCGGGGTCTGAGGTGAGAAGTGTGTATTCAGTGGCCAAAGAAGGCGAGTTAAGAAGGCGTGGTATTGATACGCCGGATTTCTTTATCACAACCCTTGAGATGGAGAATGGGTGTGTTGGCGCGATTGAGAATTGCTGGATTGTCAGCGAAAAGGCGCCGTCTCTTTTTGATTTTAAGACTGAGATCATCGGCAGCGATGGCACGCTGTTTTTGGATACCAGTCACTGCCGTATTCTGGAGAAGTACTCCAAAATAAGTTCAGGTTTTGAAGATATCCTGGGGCTGTTCACAACAAACAGTCGTGCCGCCGGCTTCGTAATTGAGAGTATTAATCACTTCATCAATGCCGTTTTGTCGGATAGCATTCCATGCTTAGGGATTGAAGATGGCCTTGCCACGACGAGGGTCATCAATGCCATGATGGAGTCGGCTAAGTCGGGCAAACGGATTGAAATTTCGCAGTAGGCTAGGGATGGGCGGAATGTTGGTCCGCGGGGCTCGTCATTGTAGCTCCGCGGATTTTTATTTGCCAGAGAGACACCGGGGCACAAAGATCCTGGGGAAAATGCAAGATTCAAATTGCAAATATCAAATTTTAAATTTTACCTGTGAAATTTAGAATTCAATACTTTTATGAGCCTTAGGCTCATTGTGTCTCATTGTCTCTACTGTGTTTGATTGAAGGCTGACACAGAGTCACAGAGATGGTCAAAGAATAAAGCTCTTTATGCAGTCCTTTAGACCGTAGGGGCACGCCGCGGCGTGCCCCTGCTTCGCTAACAGACGATGCCAGCTCCAGCAATTGTGATCATCAGCCGGGGCATTAGCCGGTTACCTCAGGCTGGCACGTATGAACAGTAGTTTCAGAGGCGATGCCAGTTTTTCCGCTGCCAGCAGACGGCTTTCTTGAAGTCCTTAAACTCCCGTTCACGTTGGCGAAATGCCTTCGTGTGGAAGTAGAGTCGGCCGGAGGGCGAGATGGTTGGCGGAACCACCTTGTGAAGCATTTCGTGAAAAATGATGTACTCCATGAAGTACTCGGGCACAACCCGCTTATCCAGGGCCGGGTTGACGCGGATGAGATTCTTGTTCGAGTCAAAGTTGGCAAATTGAATATTGCTTCGCGCTTTGCCCATGACGATTCCCGCTTTTCCCCAGGAGACCGTCACGCGCAGCCGATTGCGAAAGTACCTTTTGTTCATGCGGCGCATGATCGTGGAGAGATTGAAATATTTTCCTTTGGTCACAACAGGGATGGGACGGGAGGCTCTGGGTTCCGACTCGATTTCGTCCGAATGCTCGTAAATGAATATGCGGATGTCCTTTTTGTGTTTTTCGATTGGATTCTTAATAAAGCGCACAAGAGATTTAATGACCGGCGTCGGTGCCTTCAGGAATATCCGGTGGAGGCTGAGTTTGACTTCGCGCGTGGAGTACGTTTTTTCCAGGGAGAAAATGTTAGTCGAGTTGTTGTTGATGCGGAGCGTAATGTTTCCCTCATAGTAGAGGCGAATTTTCCGCTCCAAGGCGAGCTGTCTGTACATGGGAATTCACTTCCTGTCTAGGGTGTGGCCTGCCCA
>CAYVXD010000052.1:11813-25454 GCA_964454265.1 uncultured Candidatus Sumerlaeota bacterium
CTGCGAGTTCATGGGGCTCACAGCGATGGATAATCACGAGTTAGGTCTTGGGCTTAAGCCTATAGTCCCGAATTTTTTTTCGCAGTGTGTTGCGGTGAATCTGCAGAAGCCGGGCGGCCTCCTGCTGGTTCCAGTGACACTGGTCCAGCGCGCTTTCCACATAGCGTCGTTCATGTTCTTTGAGAGGAAGAATCGGTTCTGGCTTTTTGATTAGTTTCTCCTTTTGATCGGTGGCATTACGCTGCGCGGAAGAGGAAGGCACTGGGGCAGCGGATGGAGCGGCAAGCGGGGATTCAAGCAGGAAATGCTGAGGTTTGAGAATTTTTCCATCGCAGAGGATAATGGCGCGTTCGATACAGTTTTCCAGTTCACGAATGTTGCCAGGCCAGGAATATTTTTCGAGCAGGATCATTGCGTCGTCACTAATGCCAAGAATGGATTTTTGAATCTCGTGTGAGCATTTCTTGATAAAATGATTGACCAGCAGGGTGATGTCGGACCGCCGCTCACGCAACGGAGGAATGTGAATCTTCACTATGCTCAGGCGGAATAGCAGATCTTCGCGAAACCTCCCTTCCCTCACTGCTTTCTCGAGATCCGTGTTCGTGGCAGCGATTATGCGCACATCAACCTTGACGGGTCGTGTCCCTCCAACACGGTAAAACACCTTATCCTGCAAGAAGTGGAGGAGCTTGGGTTGCACGGTGAGAGACAGTTCGCCAATTTCATCGAGGAGCAAGGTACCGCCGTGGGCGAGTTCGGTTTTGCCCCGCTGTAGTCTGATTGCGCCGGTAAACGCGCCTTTTTCGTAGCCGAACAGCTCGCTCTCGAACAGTGTCTCGGGAATTGCCGAGCAGTTGATGGCAATAAATGGATAGTTGCTTCGGGGACTCAACCGGTGTAGCTCGCGGGCAAAGAGTTCCTTGCCAGTACCGGTTTCGCCGGTGAATAGGGTGGATGAGGAGTGCTGGGCCACTTTGCGAATCATGTTGGCGACATCTTTAATCTGGCGGCTTTCGCCGATGACGCCGTACTGCTCCAGATCCTCCGGCTGCATCTCGCGTCTGTCAGCGCTCTGGGAATGTTCAATTGATATTGCCACCAGGCGACTAATCGCCTGCAGCAGCCGTAAATCCTTCAGGCTATACTGGTCAAGTCCTCGCTTGGAGATCTGGATCAGGCCGATCGGCTCGTCCTCAAGAAGTAGTGGGGCGCAGAGCGTCGAGCGTCCGGGCGGTTCAGCCAGAGGCTCGCTGGCGTAGCGGTAGTCAATATCCAAGTCCGAGGAGAGCAGGGCCTTTTTTTCGTGATACACGCTGTTGATAAGAGCCTTGCTGGCTGGGATTTGCTCGTCTTCACCTGCGGCCACGATGGGCTGTAGTTCTTTCAGCACCGGATCCCAAAGCATAATAAAGCCCTGTTCGGCTTTGAACGTCACAAGGAGCTGGTGCATCATTGAATTGAGTGCTTCGGGAGGTGGTCGCGAGGAAGGCGACAAGAGATCGCCCACTTGATTGAGCAATTCGAGTGTGGTACGTTCGTATTCTATCAGCTCAGCCGGTTCGATACTTGGCAGCTCGGTTTTGGCCGTGTCATCCTGGGGAGCGCTCAGGTAGATTGTTTTGTTGCTGTAGCGTGCGTTCTTAAGATCAAAGTCTGAATCAAACAGGAAGATAGTGGATCCGATTTTGATCTCATCGTTTTTCAACAGAATGTGTTCCTTGACTTGTCTGCCGTTTACGAATACACCATTTTTGCTTTCTTTATCGTAAATGGTGAAGGTGCGGCCGCGTTGAATGATCTCCGCATGAAGGCGCGACACACCGCTATCGGGAATCTCGATAGTGTTCTCCTCTGCACGACCGATGGTTGTTCGTGACTCAAGAGGGAATCGTACTCCAATATGTTGGCCTTTGATGGCGAGCAGTGTTGCCATGGTACGTCCAAACGCTCGAAAAGAGGTTCCCCTGCTTTTATGATTGTAGGCGAAAAAGACACTAGGGGAAAATAGCCGGTATGTCAAAAAAAAATAGAAGGTCGCTTGAAAAAACAGACCTTCTTTTTTACTTCAGCATTGTGAAGCTGGCAGGAGTCGAGTTAAACCGCTGATTTACATGGGGTTAGTATCGCAAGGTGGAATATTCACGTGTAGCGGTGAGGTCTGTTGCTGCGCGACGTTTCCTGTGGCGGACAGATAGACAGAGGCGGGGGCGTATGGTAATACGCCCCTACAAGCACCTGGCAAGCCGAGAACCAGCTGATTTCTTTTATGGCATTCTGTGGCCCAGGAATCTCCCCTCGTATTTTCTGTTTGACATGGGTGAGCGTTTCCTCGTAATAGACTTTCGTGAGTAAGTGGGGAGAGTTTTTCAAATTTGAAGTTTTCATGTAAGCCATTGTAACTGGAGCAGTGCGCTATTGTTTGGGGTCGCGAGCTGCGGATCAGTGTTAGCAGTGGCAAAGAAAGATCAGACTCTGGCAAAGGAGGCATTACAAACTTGGCGAGGACAAAAAGTAAACGCGTCCGCGGACGGACCGAGGCAATGGTATCAGTACCCTCACGGGTTTTTCTCACGAAGGGTCAGGGAGTTGCGAGGGAGAAATTGACGAGTTTTGAGATGGCGCTGCGTAACGCCAATATCTCGCAGTTGAATCTGGTGCGTGTCTCAAGCATTCTTCCTCCCCGGTGTAAGGTGATTCCCAGGAGTCGTGGAGTTGAGTTGCTTAAGCCTGGCCAGATTGTTTACTGTGTATTGAGTGAAAATTCCACCAATGAGCCGCATCGTCAGATGGCTGCTTCCATTGGGCTGGCTGTGCCAAAGGACCGCACGAAATACGGCTACATTTCGGAACATCATAGCTTTGGCCAGACGGAAGTCAAAGCGGGCGATTTTGCCGAGGATCTCGCTGCCAGTATGCTGGCGACGACTCTTGACGTGCCCTTTGATCCCGATACGTCCTACGACGAGCGCAAAGAAATCTACAAAATCTCTAACCAGATTGTCCGAACAACAAATATTACTGCAACAGCGAGAGGGGACAAGGATGGCAGGTGGACTACGGTGCTGGCTGTAGCGGTATTTGTTCCCTGAGTATTAATCGGCCGCAGGCGGTCGCCGTAGGCGGATAAACCTGTCTTCTATTGCTTTTCACATAAATAAAGAAACAGCCAAAGCCGCTGAAGGCCTTATTCTTGTGCGGATGCTTAGACTTCAACTGTGCCATTCAACGTGGCACGGGCATCACGCCACAGGCGCATTTTCAACTTGCCCGTGTAGATTCATCCGCCTAGGCGGATGCCACGCATAGAACAAAAAGAGGTTCTTGGGATTCCATAGTGGGTAGTTGTAGGGGCGTTTAATTAAACGCCCCTACATGCTCTGGCATACAAGAAAGCGAGCATCAAGGCGATGATTCGGAGACAGTTCTTGCGTAGGCCGGTCAAGCCGATTACGGTACGCGAGCATGCGACGGCGGGCACGGTTGTGCGTGCAATGGGGGATACGGCGTTTCAGGCGCGCAATCTCGCGCGCGCGGCGGACATCTGGGCCGCTATGCTGAGCGGCCGTACGACAATCCTGATGGGCCTGGCCGGTGCGATGATCCCTGCTGGCATGCGTACTGTGCTTGCTCATGTGATCAAGCATCGCTTTATTGATTGTTTGGTCTCGACGGGTGCGAACCTGTTTCATGATTTGCACGAGACACTCGGCAATGCACATTATCAGGGAAGCGAGCAGGTTGACGATACACGCCTTGCTACAATGGGCATTGACCGGATTCATGACGTATTTGCCAGCGAGGCAGAGTTCCGCAAGACGGATCGTTTCATCGCCCGGTTTGCCGCAGGTCTTGACCAGAGGCAGCGTTATTCGACGCGGGAGTTTTTCTTTGAGCTGGGTGCGGAGCTGCGCAGGGAGAAGAAGAGGGAAGGTATCATCACAGCAGCACATAAGGTGGGAGTGCCGATTTATTGTCCGGCGTTGGGCGATTCTTCGTACGGGATTGCGCTGGCGTATGGCCGGGCACAGGGTACGAACTCGCTCTTTCTCGATCCGATAGTAGACGTACTGGAGACAGCGAAAATTGTCGCGCGATCACGCGTCACGGGGGTTATTTACATTGCAGGAGGAGCACCCAAGAATTTTATCCAGCAGACAGAAATCACCAACTCGATCATGACGGGTAAGGCGTCGGCAGGGCATCGCTATGCGATCCAGGTGACTGCAGATGCACCACACTGGGGAGGGCTGAGCGGGTGCAGTTTTGAAGAGGCGCAGTCGTGGGGGAAGATTGCGCGCAGGGCGAAGAAGGTTGTGGTTTTTTGTGATGCTACGATTGCGCTGCCGCTGCTGGTGCACGCAGTGACGCAAAACTACAGGCCGCTGATTCGCAAGCGGCAAGCGCCGGATTTATTTGCACAGCTGGTCAAATAGGAGCGTGGAAGGCAGGATGCGCGGAACTGTTTCGTTCCGTGCTAGTGTGAGGCAAGAGGACAGATGGTCTCTCAGTGTGCGTCTTGTGATACATTGTTTCGATACTTGTTCGCCATTGCTTTCCTCTTAAAGGCGAATTGGATTGGGAAGGAATGAAGAAGAGCGACTTTGCACCGCAGGTGAATTTCCTCGGGTTAGAGCCAAGATTTTCGGCCTTCAAATCGTCTGCATTTGTTGTGCTGCCTGTGCCATACGACCTGACGACTTCCTATCAACCAGGCGCGCGATTCGGGCCGCAGGCCATCCTTGAGGCGTCCACACACGTTGAGCTTTATGACGAGGAGCTCGATAGCGAGACCTACCGTCAAGGTATCCATACGCTGAATCCTGTCGAGGTGACAACCAAAGGTCCCCGGGCAATGATGCGTCGCCTGGGCCGCGTGTATCGGGATATACTGCGGACAAAAAAATTCCCGGTGGTGCTGGGTGGTGAGCATTCGATTACCTATGCCGTTGTGCAGGCACTGAGGGCGAGCAAGCCTGGGCAGTTTGCTGTGGTGCAGTTTGACGCTCATGCAGACTACAGGCGAGAGTATGCGGGTAGTTCATTTAACCACTCCTGTGTGGCACGCCGTATTGAGGAGCTGGGGGTTTCGATTGTGCAGATTGGCGTCCGGTCGCTCTCTGCCGAGGAAAAGGACCTGTTTCAGGCGAAGACCATTCACACAGTCCGAATGCAGGATCTTGGTGGCGATCAGCTGGATTCGCTGATCTCGTCGGTGATCAAAAGGCTTCCGAGGGCGATCTACATTACGATTGACCTGGATGTTCTGGATCCATCAATTATGCCCTCGACGGGTACTCCAGAGCCCGGGGGGCTTTTGTGGGCGCCGCTTTTGAAGATTCTGCGTCCGTTGATTTTTTCGAAGCAGGTGTTGGGATTCGATGTCGTGGAGCTGAGTCCTATTCCCGGTCTGGTAGCGCCGAATTTCCTTGCAGCGAAATTGGTTTACCGCATGTTGGGGTATGTGAGTAAGGCGAGTCGCGGCTGATCAGGGGTTGTTTTTCCTTGCCATCCCTTTAGTGCCTTCTGGAGAGTCTCACGGGCTTGGGAGAAGGGATTTTCTTGACTTGGATTTTACGGTGTGGCTAAGGTAGCGTTAATGGGTCGAAGAAATAAATGGCCATAGCCAGGTGATGTATCCACCTGTTGCTAATGGAATTGTCGTAAGAAGAATGGAAAGTAGTGACAACTGATAGGGGTTATGAATGTTTCAAGCGAGGAGACCTCTTTAGAGTAAAGAGTCAAGAGTTTAGTAAGATGTATCCAATCAGAGTATTCAAGGGGTAATTGCACAGTCAAAGCTTGAACAGGTTATGCCCTGAAGTAAGGAGGTAATAAGAGATGGACAAATATGAGGGAAGGATAATCAGTGATCCCAATATTTGTAGTGGTAAACCTTGTATCAAGGGGACTCGGATTCCTGTTCATCTCATTCTTGATTTATTGGCTGCAGGGGAGAGTTACGGGGGGATTAAAAAAGCCTATCCAAATATTAATGAGGAGGCCATAAAAGCGTGCATTAGTTACGGCGCATTGTTGGCTGACGAAGAAGCAGGCGTGATTATATGAACATTATTGCTAATGAGAATGTTTTTGAACCGATAATTGAGTCTCTGAGGTCTGAGGGACACAATGTAATCAGCGTGAGGGAATCCTCACTCTCTGGTGTCGCTGATGATAGAATATATGAAAAGGCTGTCAAAGATAATCTTATAATTCTCACGATGGACAAAGATTTCTCTCGCATTATGAGATTCCCACCAGAACGATGTGGCGGAATAATAGTGGTTAAACTTTATAGAATGACCGTAGAGAAAACTACGGAGCTCTTTAGACGGTACTTTAAATCTCTGGATGAAGAGCAAATAACGAGGAAACTTGTGATAATGACCAAGGATGGCGTCAGATTTAGAAGCTCCAGAGAAGCAAATGAAAAAGGTTGATAATATGATGCATCTAACAACAAAAATCTAAAATCTATCCATGCAATGGAGCAGAGGAGGGATCAACATGACGATGTTGAATAATCTTAAGGAATTTCTCGACAAGAAGAAGGTGAAATATGCTGTGCGTACGCATCCGGTGGTTTACACGTCGCAGGAAGTAGCAGCGGCGGAGCACGTGCCGGGAGCGCAACTGGCGAAAGTCGTGATGATCAGGGCCAACGAAGAGTTTGTGATGGTCGTTTTGCCTGCCACGCAGCGCATCGTCGTTGAGAAATTGCGCGAAGTGCTCGAGAAACCTGAGGCGCGTCTTGCTACTGAGGAGGAATTTAAAGGACTGTTTCCCCAGTGCGAAACTGGTGCTATGCCGCCCTTCGGGAATTTATATGATCTTCCCGTGTACGTGGACAAGACGCTGACTGAGGCGAAGGAGATTGTCTTTCGCGCAGGTACGCACACCGATACGGTGCACATGAAGTACAAAGATTTTACGAAGCTCGTCAAACCAACCGTGGCGGAATTTAGCCAACATCTATAGCCTTCTCAAAAACAATGTTCTTTTGGGGAAGGGCGGGGTGCTGCATTCCGGCAGAGGCGGACAGGCCCACCAGAGGCGGACAGGCTGTCATTCCCTCACCCTCCCATTGCTCTGCGGCTAAATTATTGCTGAGTGGATGATGTTTTATTCCTCAAGCAGGCCGCAGAAGAGTCGGTTTTCCCATTTGAAATTTGTATTGCTGACTTCGCCCGACCATATATGGCCGGTGTTTGTGGAGATATTTTCGTCCTCGAAGGAGAAGTCTTTCCGATAGCCGAGCAGTCGAAGATGGCGAGCACCAATACGGCGTGCAGCGCGTGCTATGACGTTGAGGTCACTGTCGTCAACGGTGGACTTTATGGCGTCTTTCCATTCAGGCTCGGTAACGCCGTACTCGGCGAGCTTATATCGGCGGTACGCGTGTTCAAAATCAATAAATTCCTTCTTCAACACGTTTAGAACTTTCCTTGCTTCTTGTGGCTTGCCCAGCCAGTGATAGACGTACATCGCATTCACCATGGCCAGGGTCACCATGGCGACGTTTTGGTAGAGGGCCCGCTGATCGAAGTTTTCCCAGAAGGTGCCGCAGGATTTGTACCCATCCAGAGCGAAGTAATAGGCCTGTGCTGCCAAACCGGCGATCAGCGCCTTCTTGGCTGACGGCTTTCCTTTGCATCCCTGGAAGAGGTATTGTTTAACAAGGCTTGGCAAATAGATATCGGCCTCCAACATGCCGTGATGGACGAAGTGCTCCTTCCAGTGGATATAGGCATAGTGGACGAGGAAGTTATCCACGTTGCGACGTTTGATTCTGGCATTTTTGCTAGGAACCAGGGAGGCCAGGACGCCGAGCATCCCTGAGGCGTAGGTCTTGGAATCGCCCTTGACGTTGCGAACGCAAGCGGCCACGGCCTTATTAAAGCCGATTTTCCAGCACTGGGGCCCCTGCTCTTCTACCGCACCATTCTTGGTGAAGCGTGTATAGGCATGATTTTCGTCTACCAGCTTATATTCTGCATTGCTGTCGAGGGTACCCTCAAATCTGCCTAGAGAGATGTTGTTAACATGCCAGTCGGTCCACGTCGTGTTGTCTTTCACCATGATGTCTTGCGGCTCGTAATCTGTGCGGCGGAAGTCACCGTTTAATTTTCGTCGCACGAACATGTCAGGCGCGAGGGATAAGTAGCCAAGTTCTGTTAGTTTGATAATTTTCTGTTCGAAGTTCTTCGATGCTTTGATGGTATAAGTCAGTGCCTCAATGTCCTCAAAATGGGACCAGCAGTAATCAATATTCTGCATGTTGAGATCGGCGTCAACCTTGGCAATCGTCCGATCAAGGAGCTTTTTGACCGAAGGGTTGGAAAACGTCACCCAGTTGCTGAAGTGGCGATCCCGGAAGACCACAGAGACGAAGGCGTCTTTTGCGGAATCTAATTTAATAATATTCCAAGATTTCATCAGGACGTCAGTATCGCGCTCCATGGCCTGATGGTTGTCGAGCATCAGCACCAGATGGGGATCCTTAATTTTTTCTTCATTACACTTCGACATAAACTGGTCGTATAGAATTTCCAGCACGCGTTTGCTGTACCCCCCTTCGGGAAGCCAGAAGGGAACAACGAATCGGGAACCATTATGGGTCGCCTTGAGGTAATCGTGATATGTTATCAGAATGGGCCAGTAAAAAAGGAGACCGATCCGGGTGCACAGCCGCACATCGTGGTCATCCTCCAGCATGGGCAGGATCACATGGAAGGGGACAGTGGCGCAAGGGGCAACCACACCCTCTCTGTAGAGTTCCATAATCCTCGCATAGGTATTTTCAGCGGTTTCGTAATCCATCTCCAGGATGCGATAAAGCGTCTCTGGTTCAATAGCGATGGAGAGGAATGGCACCATGCCCTTCTCTTTGAAAACATCGCGCATAGTCTGGCGTACGTACGTTGTAATATTTGAAAAAATGCCAGTAAAAATGCGATAGCCTTTTATCATTAGTTCTGTCCAGTTCTTTCCCCGAATTACGTCTTCGCCGATCTGAGCACTAACCGGAGCTATGCGCTCGATGTAGCGTGGATGCTCGGAGAAAGAGTCGAGAAGCTCGTTAAGGTCGGCTTCGTCGAGTTTGCGCGGCAATCGGCGATCAAGATCCATGCGCGAGCCGACTTGATAAGAATGACCATGATAAATAGGATGTAGAAAATTCATTTAAAAACTCCTTCTAGACGGGGGCCATCTGCCTTAGACCTATCCGAATCTGTTTGAGCTCTTTACAGAGAAGAGTCATTGGCTGACGGATTCTTCGGTCCGTTGGCAGCTATTTCGCATCCGGCCTGCAAGATGCTTTCTCTCCCTAAGGTACCGTAAGGTCTTGCAGCCATGGGACGCAGTATGCTATCCGTAGTTTTATCCAGTTCCGAATACTGGTTCAGCAAAAAGCCACCCCAAGATAGTGATACTATGGTTGTGGCGCTCAGGACTGAAACAGAATGGAACAAGAACCCGAATCGGTCTTCATCGTATAACAAATGGCCACTGTAATCATAGTATAATATAAAACACTTTTGCGGTTCAAGAGAAAAATTACGACCCCCCGCAAAGCCTTGCCATGACACGGGATTCCCTGGTATTGAGTATCGGCTTGGGTCAAGGATTCCGGAAGGTGAGGGCGCCTGTTCCTGTGCTGAGTATAGTGGGAGGGAGAGGCGTCAGGTGGTTTCGAACACAGGTCTTGAAGTGCCGACGTGTATTTTGATAAGGAAAGCAGACCTATAAAGAACAAGAGGAGGAAGCCACGATGGATGCACTTGATGCATTGAAGACGCGACGTAGTGCCAGGCACTATCAATCAACTGCTGTGCCGCGCGACGTAGTTCGTGAGATCGTAGACGCTGGACGGCTGGCCCCAACAGCAAACAATATACAGCCCTGGGAATTCGTTATTGTGCAGGATGAGAAAAGGCGCAAGGCAATTGCCGATCTCACGGACTACGGGAAATTCATTGCTGAAGCGCCCGTGTGTATTGCAGTGTTTTGCAAGTCAACGAAATACGCTCTGGAAGACGGAAGTGCGGCCACACAGAACCTGCTGGTGGCTGCAACGGCTCTGGGTATGGGCTCGTGCTGGGTAGCAGGGGATAAGAAACGGTACGCCGCGGCACTGCGGGACTTGCTTGGCGTACCAGAGGGCTACCGATTGATCAGTCTTGTTTCCATTGGGTTGAGTGCGAAGCCGACATCTTCACTGGCTAAGCGTCCGCTTGAAGATGTCATTCACTGGGAACGCTTCTCCTGAGTAACGCGTATCTCCATCATGAACATGAATAAAAAAGGAGATGAAGTAGTCTGATTTGATTACTTCATCTCCTGCAGAATCCATTCCGCTGTCTGAGCAGACAAATTTGCAGCTTGAAAAATCCATGCAAGCGGGGCGAGCTGCTCAGAGTGCCTTTTTCAGTTTCGGGGCTGCTTTGAAGCCAACAGCCTTGGATGCCTTGATTTTGATCGCCTCACCGGTTTGAGGATTTCTGCCGATTCGTGCCTTGCGTTGCCTGACGGTGAACGTCCCGAACCCGGGCACCTGAAATCTTTTTTTCTGCTTAATGGTTTTTGCAATTTGGTCGAAGGTGGCATCCACAATGGCTTCCGTTGCAACCTTGCTGACATCGTATTTCCCCGTGCTTTTCTTAACCGCTTCAATCAGCTCTGCTTTGGTCATTAATTAGTCACCTCCTTCGCTTTCTGTGTCTTGGTCAAAAATCTGCATCAAAGCTTGAAAACATATTTCCACCTTTCGTGCCCTTTCCCTAGCATTATCTAGTTTTCGGGTCAACTAAATTTTGCGAATGCGCTGTGAATTTTTTTATCTCGCCATGTTTGAACCTGCTGATAAGCGAGTGGGACGGAGCGCTGGCCTTCAGACTCCGAGGGAGATGTTGGTCGAATTTACGGGAGTTTTGATAGTAAGAGACAAGGTGTTTGTCGGGGCATTTTTTCATTGTGCATTCTTGGGTGGGATCGGGACGCGGGGAGTCGAATAGTATGGAGCCGCGGGCCCGCCGATTGATTGTAAGTCCAGCAATTACAATGCTTGTCCTGGATAGGCATGACTTAGGGTGGGATATTCAGGCCCGAGGCAATGACCACACTAATTTTCGTCTCATTCGATACGATTGTGCCAGCCGGAGGGCTTTGTGCAAGGATAATTCCCTTCTCCACACCTGGCTGTTCCTTCTCAGTAATCTGGTCAATGGTAAGATCGAGTCTGGCCAGAAGAGGTTGGGCCTCTTTGAGGGTGGAATTCACCAGGCCGGGCATTGGAAACTTGCGGGGTAGTGGCCCGCTGCTGACAAGCAGATTAACCGCATACTTTCGTGGCGCAGCGCTCTGGGGGAGAGGATCCTGGGTGATGACGTTTCCTTTTTTCACCTCGTTGTTGTAGAGGTATGAAGTTTTGCCAACCTGGAGATCAAGCGCGCGCAATTTGACGCCTGCATTCAGATAGCTCTCGCCGCGCAAATCCGGTACCTGGATTAACGTTGGCCCTTTACTGAGAACGACTTTGACATCAGCGCCGACTTTGGCATGCGTGCCGGGGAAGGGGTATTGCGAAATGATGTCGCCCTCTCGGACTATCTCACTGTATTCTTTCTTGTCGAGCTTTAACGAGAGATTAAGCGCGCGCAATGTTTCAAGCGCTTCACTCGGGCTCGTGCTAACGAGGTTGGGCACAACAACCTCCTCGGCGGAAATAAAGTGGCGAATGGTTAGATAGCTGATGGTTGTCAGCAAGATGAATACCAGGATGACAACGATGGCCAGCCGAAACAAGAATCCAACGAAGCTGCGAAATCTCGATCCGTGCCGACTCTCAGGCGCGCCGAACAGCGAAGATGGCCTCTGGCTCTCCGATGCCGTAGCAGAGACGCTTTCGGCCGACTGCGTTTCGTCTGAAAGATCGCGAGTAAACCTAATGCGCTTTTCGAGGTTTGGCCGTTCTTGCTCATCCATTATGCGAATGTTCTCCAAAATTGTGTTGTTCAGTTGATTTTCAAAATTTATTAAACTATTGCACAAAGGATGAAAAGATTAAAGAGATTTTTTCCGTCTTAGTTTAAGAACCATTTTTCAGATTCTTGGTTTGTTGACAAGCAAAGAATTATTGATTGTCCTAAATATCGAGTGATGGGCCCTGGCTGAACTTATGATGTATCCAAGCTTGTAGATTTGGCTTTCTTTGTCTCTCTGATGGTTCGGCATCTGGGTGGCTCCTCCTCACCGCACCGTGTAAGAAGCTGTTGCTTTTTGTGAGCTCTTCAGGCAATAGGGGTCTTCAGGAGAGGTGGGGAGTGGAGCCGAAAGGGCTCAGGGCTGATTGTGTGCACTTGTTTGTGCGAGTTGTTGGTGAGAAGAGGAGCGGATAATGAGATTTCCGGAGGCGAAAGCATTTTTGGAGTCAATTCCTAAGGGTAGCCGCGTGGTTTTACTTATGGATGGCGATGCGGATGGTCTGTCAGGGGGGAAGATACTGGAGTATACGCTGCGGGAGCTTGGTGTGACGACGCAGCCTGTATTTCCCGGGAAAACGGAATACGCGTATTCGCCACGGGTGGTGGAGCAGGTTCGAGCTGCGGCACCGGATTATCTTGTGATTGTGGATATGGGAAGCTCACCGGAGAATCCGTATGCGCCAACGCCGGTTTTGGTGATTGACCATCACCGGCCGACGGGGATTCCCCGCGACGTGGTGTTTTGCAGTTCCTACAAGCACCGGCCGGTGGAGACGTCGTCGCTGATATGCTATCTGGTGTGCGAGGAGATTGCTGTGGTGGAGGAGCAGGCGTGGATTCCGCTTCTTGGTGTGTTTGGCGATCTTGGGAGCACAGAGGCATTTCCCTATCTTGCACCGATTGTGAAACGCTATGGCAAGACGCACTGCAAGCGGGCGGTGTCGCTGTTGAACGCGGCGCGGCGTGCAGCGGCGTACGACGTGAAAACGGCCTACGGCGCACTTGGCGTGGTCAATTCGCCAAAGGAGCTGGTTACAAGGGAGCATGCGGTGCTTGCGCGGCTTCGGGCGTATAAGGCAGAGGTGAAGGAGGCCATAGACGAGGCGGCACGAGTTGGGCCGATTTTTAGCGGCGAGACGGCGTGGATTCGTTGCTCTTCACCGTGCCTCATACAAGGCCTCATGGCGTCGCGATGGGCTAATCGGCTTCTGCGCTACCGTGTGCTGGCTTCAAACAACAGGTACATACCTGGTGAAATTGTTTTCTCGCTGCGCAGTCAACGCGACGAGAGTCAGATTGTGTTTCTGAACGAGGTCTTATGCGATTGCGCGGTTGAAGGGGCGTATGGGTTTGGCCATGACGCGGCAACAGGTGGGAAATTGTCGCCGCGCAGCTTTGCCATGCTAATGCAGCGAATCGGCTTTGAGGATAAGCTGGTGCGAGAGTACCTGGAATCAGTGGCTTGAGCTGGGTGCTGGAGGCACTGGGATTTGGATGTTCATAGGAGCTCGAATTTGCCGCTCCGATAGAACAGGGAACGCAGAGGAAGACTACGCGCTAGCCGTGGTGTCGATCCGGGTAAGCCGTCTCTTTCTTATTGCTTTTCGCATAAATAAAGAAACAGCCAAAGCCGCTGAAGGCCTTATTTTTGTGC
>CAYVXD010000053.1:0-24913 GCA_964454265.1 uncultured Candidatus Sumerlaeota bacterium
AGGTTCTCCCATTACGTCTTTTTTTCATCCCGAAGGCGAAAGTTCTGTACAGAGAAGCTGTGGATAATCGTTATGTTTTTTTCTGCCTCAGGTAGGCGTGGATAAAGGGATCGAGGTGGCCATTCATGACTTGCTGCACGCTGCTAATCTCAGTGTTCGTGCGGTGGTCTTTTACCATCGTATAGGGTTGAAAGACGTAGGAACGAATCTGGCTGCCCCACGCGATGTCTTTCTTTTCTCCTTCCTTCGTGGCTTGTTCCTCTCGCTGCTTTTCCAAATAATATTGGTAGAGACGCGACCGCAGCACCTTCATCGCCATGGCACGGTTCTTGTGCTGGGATCGCTCGTTCTGACATTGCACAACGGTTCGCGTGGGGAGATGCGTGATGCGCACTGCGGAGTCGGTGACGTTGACATGCTGGCCGCCCGCACCGCTAGAGCGAAACGTGTCGATTCGCAGGTCGCTTTCTTTAATTTCCACTTCAATATCTTCATCTACTTCCGGTGAAGCGAAAACCGAGGCGAAAGAGGTGTGGCGGCGCTTGTTCGCATCAAAAGGCGAAATGCGCACCAGCCGGTGCACGCCGCTCTCAGCCTTCAGATACCCGTAGGCATAGTCGCCCTGCACCAAAATCGTGGCGCTCTTGATGCCAGCTTCGTCGCCCGGCTGGAGATCCACCAGCCGTGTCTCATAGCCCTTGTCTTCGCACCAGCGCAGATACATGCGCATCAGCATGTTGGCCCAGTCGCACGACTCGGTCCCGCCTGCGCCGGGATGAATGTATAGGTAGCAGTTGTTGATATCCGTCTCAGCGTTGAGAAGGGTGCGGAGCTCGAGGTCATCTACCTGGTGATCGAGAGAGTCGGTGATCTGTTCGAGGGATTGGAGATCAGCGGCGTGCTCGACATCATCCGAGAGGAGACCGGCAAGTTCGAGATTTTCCGCGATTTCGTGGTGGAGCCGGTTCCACGGTTCGATTACGGTCTGGAGTGATTTAATCTGCTTGAGCGTATCTTGCGCGCGCCTGGTATCGGTCCAGAAGTCAGGCACCGCGCTTTTTTGTTGGAGCTGCTGGAGGGATTGTTCTTTGCCAGGGAGGTCAAAGATAGTCTCGCATCTGGAGGACTCGGCGCTGGAGTTCCTGAAGCCGGGCAATCAGATCTTCACGCATGGTGCGTCACGCTCCTTGCGAGTTGGATGTGCTAAGAAAAATATATGGAATCCTACCTAAAGACTCTGTCAAAACGAAACCACGGTCTGTAGGGGCGAGGTCTTCTCGCCCAGGGCGGGGAAACCCCGCCCCCACATTAAAAAATGAATATTCTGGCAAACGCTACGCCATCCGAACCTGACGCTTCGTTTTACTGGCGTTTTGCCAACGTTAATTTTGACAGGCGGTCTTAGCCTTTCGTCGCCATATGCGGTGAAGGCCCAGGACGGTTTCGCACGGCCCAGCCCACAGCACCTGCCACCAGAATCACGCACAAAACAATAAATATATCACCATAGCGCATATAGAAAGTCAAGCCGTCTTGTGCGCGAATTGTAGAGACAAAGGAATTGCGGGCATAGAGCGGCAGGCTCGTGATGGTCCGGCCTGTTGGCGTGATAATGCGCGAGATTCCGGTATTAGCGCAGCGCACCAGGAAGCGGCGGCTTTCAATAGCGCGAAACTGGGCGAGTGAGTCGTGCTGGTACGGACCCGCTGAACGGTTGAACCAGGCGTCATTAGTGATCACGACCAGAAATTGTGCGCCATTGCACACCAGGCGGCGCGCAAGATAGGCAAAGCTCGACTCGAAGCAGATCATGGCACCAAAGCGCAGGCCTTCGCATGTGAAAATCGTAGATTCCGTTCCCTCCTGAAAGCTTCCGACCTGTATGATCATCTCTTGAAAGTAAGGAATAGCGTCGAAAAACGGCACGTGTTCGCCAAAGGGGACAAGCTGGATTTTATTGTAGACATTCGAGCTGAGACCGGTATGGCGATCAATAAACCAGGCGCTGTTATAGGCTTCGATGTCAACTGCCTCCCGATAATCATTTACAGGCTGTCCAGCGGAGTCGAGAGGGGTTGCATTGTCGGCGCCGAAGAAGAGCGAGGCCTCGAGACGCACGGCAAGAGATTCCAGGTAGCGATGCAGCGGAGCATCCTGAGCGAATGCGAGCTCAGTGATCGCGGTTTCCGGCAATACAAGGAGCTCAACGCCTTTGCCCTGATTTCCCTCCAGCATTGAGACGAGCTGCGTAAGAAGTTCCGAGCTTAGCCGGGCGCGTACCTCTTCGATGGGCGACATGTAGCTGGCGAGCTTTTTGTCCTGTGGCACGCTGGGCTGGATCACGCCGACGCGCAGCGGCTTACCGGCGGTGTAGCTTCTCCCCATGGCAAGCGCGCCATAGCCAATCACAAGACCGATGAGCGTGACTGCGATGACGAGTTTCGCTATCGAAATTCTGCCTTCACGGTGTAAAGCGCGGTAGAGCGCTTCCGCAATCACACCATTTACCAGGACGATCAAGAAGGTAATGCCATAGGTGCCCGTAATGTCGGCGATCTGGATGGCGATGAGATTGTTGTGTTGCGAGGCAGAGAGAAACGCCCAGGGGAAGGCGAATACCCCAAGCGCACGGACGTACTCAAGCACGACCCAGATGGCCGGGACACTCAGGAAGGCTATTCGCGGCACGCGGCGGAAGAAATGTGCTGCAGCCCAGCCAAAGATCCCGCCGTAAATGCCCAGGTAAAGACCCGCAATTACAATGCCAATCGGTACAAACTGATTAAAGCGCACAAGGGAATTCAGCCAGAAGACGTTTGTGTAGTAAAAAGTGAAGCCGAACAGGAGGCCGATGTAGAACCCGCTCTTTGCTTTCCGCTGCTGCAGGGCGTAGAGAAAAGGAATGAGGCCTATCCAGGCAAGCCACCAGCAATTGAATCGAGGAAAAGGAAGACGCATGATCAGGCCCGAGGCAACGGCGAGCAGATAGGCAGGCGCCTCCTGGCGAAGCTCCTCTATAGAGGGGAGAAGCAAGAGGACGCGTTTAAGAAATGATTTGAGCGAGCCAGACATGCATTGTTTCGCGTTTTGGGATTGATAGCGCGGCTGCACAATCTTTGAAGAGGACGCGTTTAAGAAATGATTTGAGCGAGCCAGACATGCATTGTTTCGCGTTTTGGGATTGATAGCGCGGCTGCACAATCTTTGAAGGCCTGGGTTACGACTTAATCACGTGCTTCTCAATTCAAGTTACTCAAAGCGTCCGAAAACTGCTGATGTCGACAGCATCAGTATGATGATAGGCAAAATTTGACCTTGGAGTGCGTAAGCGGAGCGTGAGCGTAGCTTGCGCTTTCTTCGCCACGGCCGCACTGCGGCGCACCGAAGCAGAGCTTCGGCGTTACGCTCGCAAGCTACGCTTGCGAGAAGGCAAAGCGGTAGCTTCGCTACCGCACTCCCAAAAATAAGAATAAATTACGAAAGCACCGTGGCAAACACTAAAAACGGGATGTTCAGACAGTGCCGAACATCCCGCGAGGTATTGTTTCCCTTCATGCGTTTTGCCGAGGGCTTAGCGTTTCGAGTACTGGAAGCGTTTGCGGGCACCCTTCTGGCCGTACTTTTTCCGCTCCTTCATGCGAGGGTCGCGGGTGAGGAGGCCGGCTTTTTTCAGCGCAAAGCGATATGCAGGATTGGCCTGAAGCAAGGCGCGTGCAATGCCATGGCGGATTGCGCCAGCCTGGCCATTCGCTCCACCGCCCTTCACGGTCACCAGGATATCATACTTGGTTAGCGTGTGGGTCTCTTTAAGCGGCTGCTTGATGTGCTGTTCGATCAGCGGACGCTCGCCGAAGTGCTTGTTCCACGGCTCGTTGTTCACGACCAAGCGGCCTTTACCAGGCCGCAGAAACACGCGTGCTGTGGACGTTTTGCGGCGGCCCGTGCCGTAGTATTGCTCTATGGCCATTAGTCTTCCTCCCGTGCTTTTCGGGTAATAAGCTGTAGCGGCTCTGGATTCTGGGCCTGATGCGGATGGGTAGGCTGGGCGTAGATGCGCAGGCGCTTCATCGTGGCACTGCCCAGGCGATTGTGAGGAATCATGCCGCGCACCGCGTGCCGCAGCAGCTCGGTAGGTTTTTTCTGAAGCAGCTGCTCAGCAGTGGTGGATCGGATTCCGCCCGGATAAAGCGTATGACGATAGTAGGTTTTCGTTTTCATTTTTTTGCCTGTGAGACGCACCTTGTCAGCATTGACCACAATCACGTGGGTTTGCATATTGGCATACGGAGTAAAGGTAGGCAGACTTTTACCCCGGAGCACAGCAGCGATGCGAGCAGCCAGGCGGCCGAGAATCTGATCTTGCGCATCCACCACGTACCACTTCTCAGTGAGATCGCCTTGCTTTGGTGTGTAGGTCTTCACAAAAAATCGTCCCTCCCATCGGGGCGATTGGCAAATACGAAAAGGCAATATATAGGAGCTACGGAAAGAGTGTCAAGGGAAAATAGAGCCAAACCCACAGGGTGCCAGCGCTGCTCTTGTTCGGGCTTTGAAATGGAAGAGATCTGTTCTAACGCTCAAAGAACCAGCCATTTACGCATCTTCTGGCGGGCAGACATCTGGCCTTGATGGCCACAAAGATAGACGTGCCCAGCCTGCTGCCTCAAGAGCCGATTACTCTATCATGCCCTGTAAATATTTTTGCCCTGCATCTAACCTGTGCTTATCTTACTCGCTTTGCTCGAATTGCAAAATATAGATTATAAACATTAGATTGAAAATTCCCTTCTTTGTTTTAAAATTTGCGTTTTACAATCTTCAATTTTCGATTCGACTTTCGCAGAGAGTTGCCTAACTTCGCCATTGACGCTAGGCTCTGGCCATGCTTTTATAATTAAAACTGTGCTGCTGATCAATGCTGACCTGTTAGTCACCTCTATGCTGAATCATGGGGGTTCCGGAGAATGAGTTTATAGGGCAGTACGTTTTGCCCCTTGCAGGTCGCTCCGCCGAACTTAAGGAGAACGCCGTTTGGTGATTACAGCTGAGCTGCGATTCTATATAAAGAGGGGAACAATGGGAAAAACTTTAACTATTTGGATTCCGGCTTTTTTATGCATTCTTCTGCTTTGCGGGGATCCCTTTCAGTGCTTTGCTGAACTATTGGACGGCCCTGTTGATTATTTCACTAATCGGACAGGAACCAATGCTGCCAGCGGCGGTCTGGAAATCATCCTTCCCCCAGGAACACCCCAGAAAAAGGTGAACTTCTCCGCAGAAAGTGTGGCCCTTCATGACCCATCGAAACCTGCCGTAGCCGTTGACACGGTTGTTGATACCAGAATCAGTGGTACCGCAAGTTTACAAAAGCCTCCTGCGCCAAACGGCGTCCAATCAATCTCGACCTATGAAAGCCGTATCGGCGAAACGGGACTACTTCTAGAAGGTTCCAACTTGCAGATGTGGGTGCCTCAGAGTTACCAGGAACATTCTCAAGTGATATACGAATATCTCCAGGATGGGTACGATGTCTTGTGCGAGCTATTTGGGGGGCATGATATGCCCGTCAAGTTCTCTGTGGAGCATTATCCAGAGGGAAGCCCTTACGTTTGGGGGGGAACGGATGGACAGGGAACAATTCGATACAGCTATGCAAATCTGGAGGATGACTACCCTGAGTGGAATCTGCACGAAGTTCCGCATGTTATTGGTTACTACGAAGAAATGGCTCACTGCTTCGCCACGGATCTTGGGCTCAGAGGAGAGCACTCCGTGGGATACTATGAAACTCTGGGGTTAATGATTGGGTCAGAAACCACGCTGCGTGCTGCGTGGAATCCATATATCCAGCAGTGGGCTGAAAATAATTACGCTAAATTCGCTGCCACTACGCAATATTACCTGGAGCATAACACTGGTGAACCCGGCGTGCCGGAAAACATCTATCTCACCCGCATTCTTGCTCATATATTCAAGACCGAAGTAGTTGACGTATATGGGTGGTCGTCTTTCTCCGACGCGTTTGAGGCCATTCAAGAAGGCTATCCGCTTCGATATTACGCTCGTGACCATAGATGGGGAGGCTTCTTACAATATCTTTGTGACGAAACCACTGCAAATTTGCATACGATTTTCAGAAACTATGGGCTTCCCTTTATGCAATGGACTGGCGAGACCGGATATGAGTCAGATGGTGTGGAACAGACAGGCGGAGATCAATATTCTTTTCGTATTAAGATTTTCGACAGAGAAGGAAGCCAGCCAACGAACGTAAAGCTGCATCTCTATGAGAGCGCTACGGCTGACGGAAATTCTTTTACAATGAGTTTCGTACAGGGAAACGCTGAGTCTGGATGGATATACCAGAAAAATGTGGAAATTCATGAACCTGATCAATACAAATACGCATTCAGTGCAGATGATAGTGTTCATAATATTTTTCAAGCAGTAGGAGAACCCACTGTTAAAAAATTCCTCATAGAACGCGCAGGAGCTGAATGGACCTGGCTACTACTATACTAAAAATATACAATATCAAAAGGGGAAAGGCCAATGATAAGACGTCGCTCATTCTACACACTCAGCCTTGTATTGGTACTGGTTAGCCTGGGAGGCCATCTCCTCGCCCAACAGACTTCCTTCCCTAGTCCTGATGAGAAGGCAAAGTATCTGAAATGGCAGGAGCGTTTTTTTAAAGGGCTCACCAACGAACTTGAGCACGACGGCGTTGGCCGGGTGTCAGAACTCGCCCGTTATGCACAGCGCTTTCCCGACGCGATCAAGCTCGATCGCACGCTCTTTTACTGGGACGTACAGACAACGGCCGTGAATGGACGGGTAGTGGCGAGTGGCAGCGTCAATTTCGTCGAGCTGAAGCAGAGCTACCTCGGCGCGCTCGAGCGTTTGGGTTTCAGAAATATTGATGATCAGATTGAAGTGCTGCCATCAGAAAATCTCGGCAATAAGCTATTCGGTCTGATCACCACGCCTGCAGAGTTGACCTACGCGAAACCCGACCGCAAGTCGGGCCTGATGACTCAGTGTCTTTTTGGGGATCCAATCTACCTGCTCCGCTACGATCCTGCGGGCTATTATCTCTGCCACAGCCCGATTGGCTATCTCGGCTACATCCGGGCCGGTGCAGTCAGACTCATGACCAAAGCTGAATTTCAGGCCTTCCAGCGCGCTCCAAAAGTTGTGTTTCTGAAGGATTATGAAGATGGAGAGAGGAGCATTCCGTTTGGCACAAAGCTTCGCGTTGCGCGGGAACAGCCCAAGCAGGTGACTAAACAGCTGAGCGTCATGCTTCCCGACGACCGAACCATCGTGGTGCCGATGGAGATGGTCAGCCGGAGCTCATTGGGAGGGGAAAATTTCCGCAACCGCATGCTTGAAATCGCGCAGAATTTTCGCGATACCCCTTACGTGTTCGGTGCTAAATCCACTGCCGGAGCCGACTGTTCGGGATTCGTGTGGTCTACTTTCAGGGCCCTTGGCCTGAGTCTGCCACGCGATGCCAAGCAGCAGGTGCTGGTGGGCGAACTCGCAGGCACGCGCTGGTTTCGCGAAGAAATCCAGCCTGGTGACCTCCTTTACTTCGTCGGTTTTACTGGCAGTGTCATGCATACCGGTATCTATAAAGGCAACCAGGAGTTCATCCATCTTTCGCCGCCTCGCTATCAGGTCAGCAGCTTTGACCCCAAGGCGGCAAACTATACAGAGTTCTGGACCAATGCCTTCTGCTTTGCCAAACGGCCCGTCGTGGAATGATGGCCTGTTGAGCACACAATGAATTTCTTCAATGTGCAGATATAGAAGTAGACCGGGGCTTGTTCAGAATCAAATCCAGCGTCTTCTAACTCTCCTTCCAGACGGCTCGTGGTGTCGAACGAGAACCACTCATACTCGTTCCCGCTTTCCAACGCTTTGACCGCTGGTGCCTATTTCGGGCCTATTTCGGGGACAGACTACGAAATTCATTGACAAAAGAGGCGCTCCTGGTGCAGGCTCTTTGACAAATGGGACGTCTTGCACGAATAGTTGTGCCTGGGCTGGCGCATCATGTAACGCAGCGCGGCAATCGGCGCTCGGATGTCTTCCTTTTTGAGGAAGACAGGGAACACTATTTGTCGCTGCTCGACAAATACTCAAGTAGGTACGGCCTCGAGATTCTGGGCTACTGTCTTATGACGAATCATGTGCATCTGGTGGTGGTGCCACAGAAGGAGGGGTCGCTGGCGAGGGCGATACGCGACGCGCATACAGTGTACGCCCTGCGATTCAACAAGCGAGAGGAGTTAAGCGGGCATCTCTGGCAGGGGAGGTTTTATTCCTGCGTGGTGGATGAGGCACACTTTTGGTCTGCGCTGCGCTATGTAGAGACCAACCCGGTGCGAGCGGGTCTAGTGGGGCGCGCTGAAGAGTACCGGTGGTCGAGTGCGGCCACGCATTGTGGATTGCGAGAGGATCGGATCCTCTCATCAGCGGCGGAGTTGAGGGGAGAGATAGGAGACTGGCGGAGCTGGTTGATGCAGGAAGATCAAGTGAAGATAGCATTGATCCGGAAACAGACGCACACGGGACGGCCGTGCGGGTCAGGCGGGTTCATAGAAAGACTAGAAGCGCTGATGAAGCGAGCATTGAGACCAGGAAAGCGAGGTCCAAAGGCGAAGAAGAAATGAGGCAAAAGGATTCGAGTTTCGTAGTCTGTCCCCGAAATCCCCGAAATCCCATTGATCAGGCACTCGCCGACTTCGTGCGCGACAAGGTAATTACCTTCGAGGATGGCAAAAAGGCCTGCGATGACTTCTATGCCTATAAGCGCTTTATTGCAGGCATGGCCGCATCCGGCGACCGCGGCGCTATCACCGCCATGGCGTAAGCAAAGCTCGACGGTCTTCTTATTTTACCTTTTACCGAACCGCTGGCTTCTTAAATGTTCGCCCAGAAGGCCAGTATTTTAGTGTTCGCCATTACTTCAACCTTGCGTGCGGATGATGAAAGTAACAGGAAAGCCGTATAGGCTATTTGGCTTAAAATCCAAACAACTTGTATGCCGCATAAGGCATAGAGTGCTCAAAAAGCCCGTCTTGACTTTCAAGCCATATTTGGACCGGGCAGGAAAATTTAGCCTTTTCGCCCTGCCCTCTTCTTGATCACTCCCTTCCGGAACTTGCATGCCTCTGCAATTCAAGCAAGTTCTTAAATAGGAACAACCACTCTTGACTTGTTAAAGCCATATTCATATAGTTGTTCTTAGTTTAATGGAAGTGACATAATAAGAGGTAATAATGAAAGACCCCAAAAACACAAAACTACCTTCATAGCTTCTAAGAATTTACTACAGATAGGCACTCAGGCCATTTCCATTGAGCTGCCCCTCAAGAGCAAAAACATTAATAAACTTTCGGAGAAAAGGTGAGAACAAATGCTAACCAAGATGATTATTAATAACTTCAAGAGGTTTAAGAATATCGAGGTTGAACTGGGAAATATTGTGGTTCTTATCGGACCAAATGATTCAGGTAAAACGAGCGCTCTCCAGGCTCTGAGTCTTTGGCATGTCGGATTGCGCCAATGGAATGCGAAGCGGAAAGGCACCACATCTCCTGAGAAGCGCCCCGGTGTTGCTATTAACCGCAGCGATCTTGTGGCTGTGCCTGTTCCTAGCGCTAACTTGCTGTGGCGCGGCCTGCGTGTGCGCTCTGCCCAGTTCGTAGGGAGCAAACAGCAAACACATAATGTTTGCATCGACATTATTGTAGAAGGAGTTAGTGACGGAAAGCAATGGAGATGCGGTCTCGAGTTTGACTATGCAAATGAAGAATCTTTCTACTGCAGACCTTTGCGATTAAGTGATAATCAGCGTATGGCTATTCCAGATGAAGCTGGTAAAGTGCAGGTTGCCTTACTTCCGCCAATGTCTGGCCTTGCTTCAAACGAAACAAAACTGGATACTGGGGCAATAAACGTACGCATTGGGGAAGGTCGTACAGCAGAAGTTTTGCGTAACTTGTGCTTCAAGAATAGCTCCGAGCACCCGGAGCGTTGGAAAGAGATTGTTAATTACATTAATGATCTTTTTGGCATCACTTTAAATGTTCCTGAGTACATCGGCGTACGAGGTGAAATTGTTATGACCTACCAAACTCGGCCAAATGATAATTCTCCTAGCGTCCGCCTTGACCTTTCATCTGCCGGACGTGGTCTTCAGCAAACATTGCTAATTTTATCTTATATGTATGCAAATCCCAATTCGGTAATTCTGGTTGATGAACCCGATGCGCATCTTGAAATTTTGCGTCAGCGAGAGATATACCAGCATTTATCTGAGGTGGCAGAGAAGCAGGACAGCCAGATCATTGCCGCCAGCCACTCTGAGGTTATCCTTAACGAGGCAGCTGGTAGAGATATTGTCATTGCTTTTGTTGGGAAGCCTCACCGTATCAGTGACAGGGGAACTCAAGTGGTTAAATCCCTGAAAGAAATTGGCTCTGACCAATATTATCTTGCGGAGCAGACTGGGTGGATTCTTTACTTGGAAGGTTCAACGGACCTTGCGATTCTAAGATCACTTGCCCATGTAGTTGGGCATGAGGCCCTGGAGTATTTAAAGCGTCCATTCGTACATTATATAGGGAATCAGCCCACTAAGGCTCGGGATCATTTCTATGGGCTTAAGGAAGCCAAAGCCGATCTTGTAGGCATTGTTATTACCGACCGTCTGGAGGAGGAAATACGTGAAAACTCATCCCTTGTGCAGACAATGTGGAAAAAGCGAGAGATTGAGAACTATATTTGCTATCCAGAAGTTCTACTAAGATATGCAGAAGCATCAGCAGAAGAAGATTCCATTGGCCCTCTTTTTGCCCAAGCAGAAAGCGAGAAAAGAAAAAGTATTATGGAACAGTTTATAAAAGATTTGGTGCCGCCAGTTGCGCTAAGGGATAGAAATGACCCATGGTGGAATGATACCAAAGTAACTGACGAATTTCTGGATCGTCTTTTTGAGATTTATTTTAAGAATATAGGATTACCTAATCTAATGCCTAAATCATATTATCACGTACTTGCGGGGCTTGTGCCTGAAGATCTCGTTGAGACAGAGATTATAGAAAAACTGGATAGCATTGTAATGGTAGCAAAAAAGGCAAATGCTCTGCGGGAAGAAGATTGCTGAAGTATAAGTGAACCGAAAAAGAAAGACAAGTAGACGTATCTAAGTGTTAAGAGTTTCCAAATAAGGATTACACAGGGTGAAAAAGATTGTTAAGAACCAGAATTATTCACATCTTCTCACTGACCTTGCTTCGCTCATTGAACAGGGGCGGAAGGCTGCTGTGCGGTATGTTAATACTGCGCTTGTGGCTACGTACTGGCTGATCGGCAGAAGAATTGTTGACTACGAGCAGAAGGGCAAGCAGCGAGCAGAATACGGGCAAGAATTATTGAAGAAGTTGTCAAAAGACTTAGCACATAGGTATGGTCGCGGCTTCTCCCCGGATAATCTCGAATCAATGCGTCGTTTTTATTTGGCATACAAAATGGAAATTTCCGAGACAGTGTCTCGGAAATTGAACGGACAGAAATCCGAAACAGCGTCTCGGAATTCGTCAACCTCCTTGGCAATTCGTCAATACTCGGAACGATTTCCGCTTTCGTGGTCTCACTATCGCTTATTGCTCCGTCTTGACGAACCTTTTAAGCGTGAATTCTACGAGGCGGAGTGCATCCGCGGAAACTGGTCGGTAAGGCAACTCGACAGGCAAATTCAGTCAATGCTTTATGAACGAACGGCATTATCCAAACGCAAGATGGCCGTTATTGCCAAAGCGCACGAAAAGCCTGTCACTCTCAAGCCTGAAGATGAAATCAAAGACCCGTATATTCTGGAATTTCTTGGATTGAAAGATGAGTATTCAGAATCACAGTTGGAAGAGGCATTAATCCAACACCTGGAACATTTTCTTCTTGAATTAGGAATCGGTTTTACCTTTGTTACCCGCCAGAAGAGAATTACTCTTGAGGGAAGTCATTACCGTCTCGACCTTCTCCTATTTCACCGAATCTTGAGATGCCTCGTAGCAATAGATTTGAAGATTGGCGAGTTCTCTCACGCAGACGCCGGGCAGATGAACCTTTACCTGAATTATCTGAAAGACAAAGAAAAGCTTTCTCAGGAAAATGATCCTGTTGGTATTATTCTCTGCACGGACAAAAAGAAGACCGTTGTTGAATATGCTCTTGGTGGGATGAGTAATAGAATATTTACTTCAAAGTATAAGTTGCGGTTGCCTGATCCTGAAGTCCTGAAAGCTGAAATAGAAAATGAGCGACAGAGGCTTTTGGAAATGAAAATCGTTACTGGGAAAAAGAAGGGAAGAAAAAGGGCGAACACATAGGTTCGCCCCTATACAGGTATTTCACACACCATTAAGGATATTCATGCAGTAGCGGTGACGTGGTGCATGCCGTAGGGGCAGACCCACGTGTCTGCCCTATGGACGTGGCCGTAGAGATTATTCGTATTTGGCACGAATTTCGGTCATTTAAATTGACAATATTACGCCCTTTCAGGGCTTGGAATAATGTTGTGGGACGTTGGCCCAGATAACCCAGCGCTGCGCACTGGGCTTCTATATATGGCCCCTTCGGGGCTGTTTCTATGCATAACGTATAGGTCCTCGCAAACTAACATATTGACGGTATCTCCAGCATCATTTGCTCGAGAAAGCGCACGCTCCGCAGCCGCGTCTCCAGATGATATTCAAGCACACGGATGAGTAATTCGAGCAGCGCCTTGCTCTGCTTACGGCTCAGCCGGATGCGCTCTACAGACTTGACCGGCGTCTCGATACTCTTCTTCAGTACACGATACTGCCCTGCGTCCAGCGCCACGAGTTCCGCCGTCTCACCTGCACACGCCGCGCACACTACTCCGCCGCGCCGCAGATGAAAATACCTGATCCGCTCCGTTGCTCCGCACCGCACGCACCCCTCCAGTGCTGGCTGAAATCCCAGATCCTTCAACAGCTTCAGCAAGAAATGTACAGTCATGCCAGTCGAATCGCGGCATTTCCTCAAGGCGTGCAAATATGCCAGCGTCAGCTTGAATAGCGAATAATTCCTCGCCCCCGGCGCCAGCGTAATCTTGATCGCCTCAATATAGAGCGATGCCAGCGCCAGCTTTATCAGATCTTCGCGCAAATACCCGAACGACTCGATTACCTCGCATTCCTTCAGCGTGCCCAGATCTGCTGCCTCTTTTAGATACAGCGTCAGATTCACGTGCGTGAATGGCTCCAGACCTGCGCCCACGCGACTCCCTTTGCGCCGTGCACCTTTCGCCAGCACACTTAGCTTCCCCCGCGCAGGACTGAACACGCACACCAGCTTTGACGTCTCGCTATACTCCGCGCTATCCAGTATAATCGCCTCAGTCTTTACAATTCCCATAAATCACTCGCTATTTTCCCTTACTGTCTCCAGTAGCGCACCTGAATTCTTGCCTTTCCATATCCGGGCCGACCTGAGGGCTCAATATCGACCGCCCCAATCTCGTAATCCTCGAGAAACTCTGAATGATACTCCACGATATGGAAGTCGCGGCTGCTGACAGGTGTGCGCACTATCAGTCTCACGCTGTCATCTCGCTTATCATTAGGATTGTTCTCGTAGACTCGGGCCAGGCGCATCTGGAGATCGCGAAACCGGAGGTTATCGCCCACGCGAAGCCAGCGCGTTATCGAAAGGAGCTCCCGGTGCTTGGTAGGTAGTTGTGGTGGCGCGGGCGGTCGGCGCATCTCCGGCCCGGGCGGGGGTGGCAAAGGGGTTGGCGTCAGCCGGTACCGGGGAATATAAAACGGGCGGTGTCGTATGCGAATAGTTGCCGTGGCGAGCGCTGTCACGTCCGACGGCACGGCACGTCTTACGAATATCTCGTACAGCCCAAATTGCTCAAAGTACAGCTCCGCAACGCGCAGTATTTTGGCCCCTTCCGGCAGGCTCACGTAGAGTTCCACACTATCGTCCAGCAAATTATCTCGCTCATTCTCATTTACGCTAACCAGCTGAAGCGATAGCTCTTGAAACCGCAGCCAGTCACCCTGCCCGAGCGTGCGCGTCACTTCGATTGATTCCGTGGTTGCTTCATCGTCGGACGCCATCGCCGTCGTTATATAGTCTTTTGCTCCCGGCAAACTGAGAAGAGCATACCCGTCCCTAAAGGTCTTGTTCTCTGTTGATGCATCGTCCATAGCCGGCCATGCCATGCAATAGGCAGCAAGGCTAATCGAACTGAGCATCATGACAAGCATTACGGGTCGTCTCATCATTCCGCACATCCCTAAATCCTCTTTTTATGGCCATATCTGTACACTTAAAACAGGCATCCAATCATCTCATCTTGCCCAAAGAACCGGATCGATCATACCACCCAAGCCCTCCAACGCAAAGCATTTTTCTGCAGCTTTTACAGATGTCTTGAGGCAATGGATTGTACGAGGATTTAATAGACGCTTTTACCCGCACTTTACCCCATCCAATCTAGGAGGATCTGTTTGGTATAGGAGGGCCAAAAGAATCTTAATCAAAATAATGAAATAATGCTTGACAAAAAAGATTTAATTGAATGAATCTTAATATAATAATATTTTAATACGTTGAACCATGAAAAAGCCTAAACTCAGAGAGAAAGCAGAGTTGCTGCGTATTCTTGGGCATCCGGTGCGTCTTCGCATCCTTGAAGAATTGTACAAGGGAACAAAATGTGTCTCTGACATTCAGGACTTACTAGGGGTACCGCAGTCCAATATCTCGCAGCACCTCCTATTACTTCGGCGTTATCAATTAATCGATTACGCCGAAGATGGAGTATTGAGGTGCTATTTTATTGCAAAGGCTGAACTGGTGAGAGATCTGTTTGAATTCTTAAAAAAAGACTATCCGGTTGCCAGAGATACAGAAGTTAGCCTTTATAAGCAAAGACGGGCAGCTGGCAAAAACCCGTAACTCCGTGCAATGGTTATTCGGACAAGGAGGAGGCGATGAAGAGAGTTTACCTCATTCCCAATCGGTGTCTGGGCTGCGAGGAATGTATTGAGGCCTGTGCCAAAGAGCATGATTGGGTGGGAAGAAATTATGTGTTATGGATAGATATGGTCTATCCAGTTCAGTTGCGGTGTGCTCATTGTGAGAATGCGCCCTGCAGCATTGTCTGTCCGGTGGACGCCATAAAGAAAACGGAAGAAGGCGCTACGGTCATAGACGAACAAGTCTGCATCGCCTGTGGAAATTGCGCTCTTGTCTGCCCTTATGGGATTCCCTTATTCTCAGAGGCAAGCAAGAAAATGGTTAAGTGCGACCAGTGCATAGACAGACAAAAAGAGGGTGAGGAGCCTGTTTGTGTTCGTAATTGTCCTACCCTGGCACTACAATTTGGTGAAATTGAAGAATACGAGGCACCAAAACGGGAACGTGCCGCCCGGCGTATTCTTCAGGCCGGAAGTTACCTCAGGGAAATTCTTATGCCACAGGAGGGCTAAAATGGGAGCAGTCACGCAAGCACGTGATATTAAGGAAATTGAGAAACAACTTACCAAAGCTGACCAAATTGCCATCATTTCCTGTAACACCTGCGTGAGGTTCTGCGGCACTGGCGGGGTGGATAAACTTGACGAGTTGGCGCATCGCTTAAGGCAAGACGGATTTTCTGTCACCGACCAGGTGCTTGTCACGGCTGCTTGTGTCCGGGACTACACCGAGCGCTCCCGATTGAGTAGTGGGATTACTAAAGTCATCGCTCTCACTTGTGATGGAGGCTGGTCAAGCATTAAACAGGCCTTGCCCAATGTTGAGGTCATCAAGGCTAATGAGACGCTGGGAATTATGATCGTTAGTCCCAGTAAGGGGGTAGTTAAACTAATGAAGACCTTTGAGGCCTATAATAACAGAGTCGGCGATGAGTTCAGACTCCTCACTGGTGAACCTGAGACAGAGAGAGTTATTAACCTGGAGGTCGAGAAATGATAATTAGCTTAAGAAAGCTAAGCTACGAGGAGTTAAAAAATCAGCTGAGTAAGGAAGATAAAATTGTGGTCTGGGCCTGCAATAACTGTGTCAAGTTCTGTGACAAGTTCGGCGGCCGAGAGTCAATGAACAATTTAGCCGAAAAGCTAAAAACCGATGGCTATAACGTCGTTCGCCGGGAGCTGATTGGTATGTCCTGCGTGCTTGATCTCGTTCATCTTCGTATCTTGGACGAAGCTACTAAAAAGACATTTGAGGAGGCTACGGTGATAATCCCGCTGACCTGCGAGGATGGTTATGACAACCTTAAATATATTTTTAAAGATAAGAAGATTATTGACGTGCCAAAGACTATAGGACTCGGTATCCTCTCCACTGAATGGCATACGCTTCGTCTAAGCATTCCTTTTGAGGAGACAGGACTAAAACCGCCTCCTGAGGGTATGACGCTTGAAGAGGCAGCGCAGCAACTTGGTATTTATGCCGGACCCTTCTAAGGTTGCTGTGTTGTCCAAGGAAAGCGAACATGAATGAAAAAAAGTTTGAACCCCATATTATTGTTTTCTGCTGCACCTGGTGTGGTTATGCTGCGGCTGATGCTGCTGGGATCGCCAGGAAAAAGATGCTCCCTTATTTTAGAATTATTCGCACCATGTGCTCGGGCCGGGTCGATCCACTTTTTATTCTCCATTCCTTTCGAATAGGCGTCGACGGGGTTATGGTGATCGGTTGTCATCCCGGAGATTGCCATTATGTAAAGGGAAATCTTGATGCACAAAAAAGGGTCAATTTTCTTAGAGCTATTCTGGCCAATACCGGGTTTGAAGAAAGATTAGAAATGCAGTTCATTGCAGCGGGTGAGCCGCCCAAATTTCAGGAAGAGATGAACAGGTTTAGTAAAAAAATTCAATCGCTGGGCCCTAGCCCATTTCATGAAATGCCAGATACGGTGGAAGGGAGAACAAAAAGGGAAATCTTGTTTAATCATCTCTCGCTCATATTTGAGCGTACGCAAACCGAGCCTCAGCCCTGGGAACCAACATCGGATGAGGAGATGATGGAAGGATTCGGTGCCCCGGTTTACGATACCGAAAAGTGCATTGGCTGTGGTGCTTGCTATCGAAGCTGCCCCGAGGATGTTATTCAGATGACAGATTCCGGGCCAATCCGAGCCTTTAGCCATTACCATTGGAGCTGCATAACATGTAAAACCTGTGAGGAGATTTGCCATAAAGAGGCAGTAAAGGTAAAGCAGGGATTTAATCTCCAGACCTTTATGAATCAAACTATCTTTAAAGACCTCGACCTGGAACTGAGAAAATGCTCTGTCTGCGGTAATTATTTTGCCCCCGACGTTCTTATGCAGGATATCAAGAAAACCGAAAACTTACATCTGCCTGATGATGCGTATACAATTTGTCCTGAATGTAAGAAAATCATAGCCGCCGATAAATTAAAGAAGATCTTCAACCTTGAGCCGCTTGGCGTATAGAGAGACATAATGAAAAGGCGAAAGGGAGGATTTAAAAATGCCTATTTTTGAATATCAGTGTAAGGAATGTGGTCAGGTCATGGAGGTATTGCAATTAGGAACCAGCCCTGAAAAGCTAACCTGCAAAAAGTGCGGCTCAAATAACCTGCAAAAATTGCTCTCCTCTTTCAGTTCGCACTCCGAAGGCGATACCGGCACCTCGGATGGATCTTGTCCTACCGGCACCTGCCCGCTCCCCTGAGCAATATTCGTTGGGAGAGAAGATATGTCCTGCACTCTTGACAAACAGAACTTTTACGAGAGGGCGAAAAAGAGAGTATATGCTCAGATTGCTGCCGAAGTAAAAGGTGCGCAGCATATTCTGGATGTCGGCTGTGGTTCGTGTGAACTGGCGGAATTTATAGCTCGCCGTACCCACTCTAAAGTTACAGGGGTGGATATCTCTAATGTCGATTTTCCCACAGCCGGGCAAAAAAGAGGACAAGGCATCGCTGCCCTAGTTAATTGTAGAAAAGGCAATGCCGAAAATCTCAAATCATTTAGAACCGATTCTATTGACGCTGCTGTAAGCACGTATGCCCTCCATGAATTTCAGCACCCGCTATTAGTTTTAAAAGAGATTCACCGGGTATTAAGGCCCGGGGCATATGTGGTAATTGTGGATTTTCCCTGCCATAGTCTGGCTGAGCAGTTATGGGATGAGCGCTACTTCAGCCTTGCTCAAGTGAAGGCATTCCTCACCAGAGCTGCATTTAAAGATTCTCAGGTTAATCTGATAGCTAGTAATCAGCTGCTTCTTGCTAAGGCTTACAAAATTTTATCTTAACAAAATATTAGTCTCCCTCAGATCGGTACTCAGCAGTCGGTTCCTTTAAAATTGTTATAGGCCTTGGGATTTATCGCCTCCCCTTCATGCCGAAGTAGAAAGCGGGCCTGACCAATGTCAGGGTTCTGTGTAATTGCAGAACCAATAATGAACATTCCAAGAGAACTATTCACGCGTTTCGTAGCGGTTATGTCTTCTTGCACTCATTTCTTCTGTATTGACGAGTCATTATTATTTGCCTTTTTCCTTCGCCGTTTTCTCTCGCTCTGCACTTCTAATCCGTAATGCCACATTATTATACCGCCATCCAGATGTCTTACCTGCTCAAACCCTGCCTGCTTAAGTATGCGGTATGCCTTCGCACTGCGCCATCCTACGTCGCAGTACGCCACAGTCGGTTCTGACTTATCCAGCTCGTTGAGCCGCTCGGGCAGCTCTGGCAGCGGAATGCATTTTGCACTCGGAATGATGCCGCTCCAATATTCTGGCACGTTGCGCACGTCCAGCAGTAGGCAGTCCTCTTCCTGTTCCTTGCGAAACTGCGCCGGAGTTACTCCTTTGAGCTTCTTCTCGAGCTTGTTGCGCAGCACGTTTGCTGCCACGATAATCGCATCCATTGCCGAGGCATACGGTGGCGAATATGCCAGATCCAGCTTCGAAAGCTGCTCAACCGTTGCCCGAAATGCCAGTGCCGTGGCCACTACATCTATTCGCTTATCCACACCTGCTTCACCAACGATCTGTGCTCCCAGCAGCCGGCCGCTTCCCTTCTCTCCAAGCAGCTTAATGGTCATTTGCTTATGATTTGGATAATAGTGTGTTATGTCGCTTGTGGGAACCAGCGCCACCTCATAATCTAGACCCTCTGCCTGGGCTTCCTTCTCCGTGAGCCCGGTTTTTCCAACCGTGAGATCAAACACCTTGACAATGAGCGTGCCTACTACACCTTCGAAGCGTTCGTTGCCGCCCGCAACGTTCACACCAGCCACGCGCCCGTGTTTATTCGCTGTGGAGCCGAGCGGAATCCACGCTGGCTTTCCAGTAACCAGATGTTGAACCTCTGTGCAATCACCAACTGCGTATGTGCCAGGAATACTTGTTTCCAGATGATTATTCACGCGAATTGCCTTGTTGACGCCGAGTTCGATGCCTGCTTCTGCGGCCAGTTGCGTTCGCGGTCGAATACCGACAGACAGAAGAACAATATCCGCAGGCAGGGTGCGCTTGCTTGTCACCACGCTACTCACCCGCTTGCCGTCCTTACTCTCAAACCCCTTGACCTGTTCAGATGTAAGCAGCGTAACACCTTTCTCCTTGAGGTGCTTCTCCACGAGTTCCGCCATGTCTTTGTCTAGCGGTGGCACTGCCTGATCCAGGAGCTCAATAATGGTTACCTGGAGTCCGCGCAGCACAAAATTCTCTGCTACCTCCAGCCCGATCAGGCCTGCCCCTACGATTACGGCCTCTTGTGGTGCCTGCTGCTCGATCAGCTCGCGCATCGCGATCGCATCACCCGGCGAGCGCAGCGTGAAGATATTCTCCAGCTGCCGGCCCTTTAGCGGCGGCATCAAGGGCTCCGCACCAGTGGCCAGAACCAGCGTATCGTACGCAAACACAAGCGTCTCCTTCGTCTGCAGATTCGTTGCAGTCACCTGCTTCGCTTTTGGGTCAATGCGGGTAACGCGGTGCCGCGTCAGGACATCGATGTTCTCTCTCTTCTTAAAATATGCTGGCGTGCGCTCGAGAAGCTGATCGCGCCGCTTCACTAGCCCGCCAATGTAGTAAGGCAACCCACATCCTGTGTAGGATATGTAAGGCTCGTCGGTCAGGATAGTGATTTCCATCGAGGCATCTTCGCGCCGCGCCTTTGCAGCAGTTTTTGTCCCAGCAGCCACGCCACCAATTACAACGAGCCGTTTGGGTTGAGTTGACATATTACAACCTCCCTGTAAATAATCATTCTGTTACAATAACGACATAATAATTGTAGCGGCAACCCCGCCGCGGCGGGTTGCCCAGAATAATAGGGCACGCCGCGGCGTGCCCCTACACCTGCGAATTATAACCAATGCCATACCATGCGAGGCAATGGAATCCTAAGGATATAGAACAAATTAAGGACAATGCGGCCGGCCGCCCCCTACTGAAATACTTCAGGTTGGTGGGGATGCGGTTTCTTGCCAAGGTGTGCATAGGCACGGGGGGTGGCAATGCGACCACTCGGCGTACGATTGAGAAAACCAATCTGAATGAGAAACGGCTCGAAGATGTCCTCAATGGTATCTTTATCTTCGCTTAATGCCACAGCAATGGTGTTAATTCCAACCGGCCCACCGCCGAATTTTTCGATAATTGTCAGCAGCAACTGACGATCCATTATGTCCAGCCCGATTTCATCCACTTCAAACATCTTGAGCGCCGCGTTGGCGACATCACCCGTTATGCGGCCGTCGCCTTTCACCTGCGCATAGTCGCGCACCCGGCGCAGCAGACGATTGGCAATACGTGGCGTGCCGCGCGATCGCCGTGCCAGCTCGTGTACGCCCTTGTCGTCTGCTTCCACAGTAAGAATCCGTGCCGAGCGCTGGACGATCTGAAACATCTCGTCTTTCGTATAAAACTGCAAGCGGCTGGTAATGCCAAAGCGCGTGCGAAGTGGCGAGGTAAGCATGCCGGCGCGAGTGGTCGCTCCTATCAGAGTGAAGTGCGGCAGATCAAGCTTGATCGCCTTGGCGTGCGGCCCTTCGCCAATAAGGATGTCAATCTTGAATTCCTCCAACGCTGGATACAAACATTCCTCGACTACCCGGGTCAGGCGGTGAATTTCATCAATAAAGAGGACATCCCCCTCCTTCAGGTCAGTCAAAATTGCCGCAAGGTCGTCCTTTCGCTCGATGACCGGGCCAGACGTCCTCTTTATGTTCACGCCGAGTTCATTGGCGATAATATTGCCGAGCGTGGTTTTGCCCAGCCCTGGCGGGCCGTAAAGCAGCACGTGGTCGAGCGCTTCACCGCGCTGGCGAGCAGCCTCCATAAATATCTGGAGGTTCTCCATCACCTGCGTCTGCCCGATAAACTCTTCGCACCGCTGCGGTCGGAGCTTTTCTTCGTCTATGAGCTCTTTTTCGGAACGAAACGGCGAAAGGATGTCTTCGACCAAGAGGCTAATCCTCACATGAATGGGTGAATGAAAGCCGGAGCGTTCAACACGGCACCGAATCTTACAGATCCTGGCCGCATGCCACCTGACTAATTAACGCGCGAAATATAGCATCGTGAGTGATCGGTTTCAAGCCTTTAATTTCTGCGCCGTCCGGAGCGGTAAACTGAACGTAGAATCCACACCCGAGAATTCCTTCCATAAGCTTGAACAGCAGGGTGTTGGTGCCTCGGCGCAGGTGGACGCGAATGACATCGTCGCCAGGCTTGGCTGCTCGGTAAACGTTGTTCTGGTGCACCAGCGCGCCGTTAAGCCAGATTTTAATCGCATCATCACTGCCAACGCGCAGCTCGGCCTCTTGCACCTGTGGGGCATGGAACTGCGTGACCGCATATATGGTAATCCAGTCGTCCGGCGTAAACGCGGGATCCATATTGACAAAATCATCAATCACACATTCTTCAGGTAGCCAGCGCCAGCGCACCTTTCCTGTAAGTCCCTGATATTCAGCCGAGAGATCAAGTTCCCGCTCCGGTGGATACACAGCATCGAAGCCCTGCTTCTGGCGATTGTCGAACGGCCCGATTATCCACCAATTGAGATCCAGCCGTACAGGGTGCTCAAGGTAGTAGTGCAGCTTCTCGATGGTGGCGGTCATGCCATCGTCGGTGTAGAGCGAGGCAGCGAAGGGGAGCTGTGGAATGGTTGTGGTATAGGAAGTCCAGGCGTCTTGCCAGGCAGCAAGGGCAGTGGCAGCGCGTTCTTTCATCGCCACGTTGGCAGTATCGCGGTAGCTCTGGGTATAAAAATATGCGGCAGCGTAATTGCGGAGCACACTCGCAAGCGCGTACTCGTACTCGAGCGAGGTCTCTGCAAGTGCACAGAGATCCGCGCCTGAGATGAAGCGCTCTGCGGGAGGCTGGTTGCTGAGCCAGGGCAGGTAAATCTGCTCGCGTCCGCAAATCGAGGGCTTTGCAAATCTCAGCAGGTGGCGCATCATCTCGATTTCCTTCAGTGCCAGGTCTTTTTCCTCAATTAACTCGTCAATTATAAGGCGGCACTCGCGGTAGATAGGATAGAGTGCGAGATCGCCGCGAATCTTGTCATCGCGCACCCAGAGTTCAGCAGGTGTCCAGTTCTTATGTTTGCTGCTGTAGCGACCAAAATAGCGCCAGTGGCGCACCGCGTTGTCGGATCGCAGCAGAAGCCGTGCGATCACAGATGCGGCCTCAGGACCGAAGTAGAGTGTTGCCCATTCAGTGGCCAACGTTTCCGCTGAGATGTATGGGTCCCACATCAGGTGTGCCGCAGCGTAGATGTTCGCCTGATTCCAGAGATCGTTTGTAACCACCGGCCCACCTTGCCCACCTCCATGATGCCAGTTCCAGATGCCGATCGCGAGTTTTCCCTTGAGGTACTGATAGGTTGCTACAAACTCCTCGCCGAGAAAATTCGGAAACGCCCCCTTGCCTTCGTATTCGCGCGTGCACTGGAACTCAACCATACGAGGCACGTGCTCGACCGCAATGGTGGAATTAAAGTCAAAATATTCCCAGAAATCGCCAAAGGTATATTTACTGGAGAAGATCAGACCTTCGGTGTCCGGCAGACGCGCAACAACCGAGCGGAAGACTGCCGGATTATTATTGAAACCATCAGTGCGAAGATCCCAGGTACGGTGGATGTAACGGCGCCCGCAATCTCTTACCACCACATTGTACGTCTCCCGGATTGTGCGCGCAATGCGCTCTTCGTAGGAAATCGAGCGGCAGTCGTCACAGTAAAGGTTGGAGCCCAGAGCGTAAACGCTGTTGCCCACATAGGCTGCGTCTTTGCCCGCAGTGCGATGCTCGCCCAGGCGCAGCATGACGTAATCGAGCTGGGGAAAGTCGGCGAGCACCTCGCGGTATTTCATGCGGTAGAACTGCCAGAGGCGCTCTTTAGCAAAGCAGAAGATGCGGCCGAGGCCAAGCCTGTTATCCAGCTCGGATTCCTGAAAATCGCGCTCTGTAACTTCAGCTCGATAGGGTGAGAAGATAAGTTCGCGAGGGAAGAGGAATTCGTCGGTCACGATGCAGGAGTCAAGGAGGTAAGCATCGTGCTCGCGCAGCTCAGCCGCAAACCACTCGCGATTTCGTAGTGTACGTTCATAGCCCAGAGACCCGGGAGGAAGAATCGCCGGTTTCGCGTCCTTAAAGAAGGCCAGGGAAGCCGGTGTGGCATCCGCAAACACGGTGTTATAGCCGAGGCGCAGGGCATTCAAGGGCGAGTCGCTCGCCAGACGTACGGAATACGCTGGCACTCGCGTTACGTTGAGCACCCAGACCTGCTGCGGATCAATGCGGGCACGTTCTGCGAGATAAAATCCGCCGAAGAGCAAGCCCTGCTCTCGCGCTGCAAAAACCCGAAGATGCTTCTCCTCGCCTGAGCCGCCAGATCGAATCACGTACCCGTCAATTCGCTGCTTTTCCCCGAAGCTCCTGGCCTTTCCAGCACGGGTCTCGGTTTCCAGGTAGCAAAATTCAATCAGGCGGGCAGCATCCTTGCCAGCCGCCGCAACATATCCCTCCGCACTTTCCCACTCACCCCCAAACGCACGTTCCACCTCCTCAAGCATGATGCGCCACGCCTGCGGAGCTGTACGCTCTGCAGGAATCAGAATCAAGCCAATCGCCTGGGGCGGCTCTTGTGCAGCGCTACGCACAGATAACAACATAGCAGAGGCAATGAGGAGAAGAACAATGCTACGCCAAATCGTCCGATTGTTTTGTGAATTAATGAGAGCCGGAATTGATATGGCACCCGCCTCGGGTGAGTTTTTGTTAAGAGGTCTTGCATTCATATCTCTCATTGCGCACTGAAAGCAGACTAAGGAATGAATTTTTCAAGATAGAGATGTACACAGTTATATGAAGTCGGATTTTCTAACTCAAAATGCCCGTTTTTTGCTTTGGAGTGCGGTAGCGAAGGGCAGCGCAGCTACCGCTTTTTCGGTCGCAACCGCAGCTTGCGACAATTAGGCCGAAGCTGCGCTTCGGTTCGCCGCGGTGGAAAGGCATCCGCCATGGCGGATTCATCCTGAAGGACGCATTCCGAAGGACTTTCGTTCAGCGTTTGCATTCTCAGCCTGATGAATTCTCGGGCACTTTGAGCAACTAAATCTCGAGGCGCTGCCTAACGATCACTTTTAGCGGCGGCTGCGCAGCGTACGCCGGCTGCAACGTCTTGTTAGCCGGCAGTTCAGTACGGCTATGATTTCCTTTCGTTAACACGGATAATTACGCTACTTATCATTACGCTGTTAGGAACAATAATCTCGTGATCGTCTTTGTCACGTAGGTGAGTATAACCAAGAGACACTAGTGCTCTGACCGTCTCAAAATGTTGGGTAAAGCTTTTTTAGTTTAAT
>CAYVXD010000054.1:0-24512 GCA_964454265.1 uncultured Candidatus Sumerlaeota bacterium
TCTATTATTCCGTCATTGGGCACACACTGTAATTGAAATGATGCGAGATGTAGGGGCTCATCCGCCGCGGCGGATGAGCCCCGATGACAAGGTGCCAGCTTGAGCGGATCATTGTGTTCAGAAAATGTGTCGCTGTCCTTTTGGGACGATACCTTTCTGGCATGCCTCAATGAGGGTTTCAACCTGGCCGGTGGCAAGTGCGATGCAGGTGTCAGCAGCTCCATAGTAAACTTTTATTTCGCCGTCTGCTTCTACAATTGCGCCGTTCGAAAACACGCAGTTTATCGTCTCGCCAACGCGTTCGTATGGCTCCCGTGGAGTCAGGATGAAATCCGGACATTGACCTAGTACCTTTGCCGGATCCTCAAGGTCGAGCAACACTACCCCTAGCCGATACACGTAGTTGCACGCCAGCCATACGCCATGGAAAATTAGCAGCCAGCCTTCGGGCGTCTTAATTGGCGTTGGCCCGGGTCCCCATTTCTCGCGAAACCAGGTTTGCAGCTCGAGCACAATTGGCTTTGACTGGCCCCAGTAGACGAGATCAGGCGAGTAGCTCACAAAGGTAATAGCCTCACGCCCGCTCATTGGCCGATCAAGCCGTGCATAGAGACCGTTGATCTTTTCGGGAAAGAGCGCACAGTTGCGGCTCCACGGTTGTGTAATGAACGGCATCCGCTCGAACCGCTCAAAGTCTTTCGTACGCATCAGGCCGATTCGTACAGTTTCGCCAAATGTCTGCGCGCAATAGGTGATATAGTACCACTTCTCAAGATAGGTGATGCGCGGGTCATAGAGATGCTTTTCCCACGGCTTGTGCTCGGCACTTGGCGGAAGCTGTATCGGCTCGGGATTGATGGTGAAGTGGTAGCCATCGTCGCTCATGGCTACATGCAGGCGGTTATCGCGCTTTCCATCTTCCACCCGGGCGACGAGCACATACTTGTCACCAAGTTTCACGGCTCCCGGATTATATACCGCATTGCAGAGGAACGGCAGATCTTTGGACGTCAAAATCGGATTGCCCGAGTAGCGGGTCAGCAGTTCCTGTCTCACGGTTCCGTCCTTTCCTTTGCGTTTTGTAGCGGAGCTGCCTTTACTGAGGATGTCATTGTATTGTCAGACATAACGTATGCTACCGAGAGATACGTTGCGGCGCAACTAGAAAAAGCCCCTGTATTTTGCGGTTGCTTGAGCATAGAGGAAACTCAGTGATGCCCATTGTGGCGGTTATCGTCCATTTTGTCGTGTCGGTGCAACTCTTTGCGCAATTTTCTCTTGCAAGGTGCTGGTTAGCCTGTACTACTAGCCTGAACAGGTAGGCAATGTAAGGACTTTCCTGGAGGGTGAAGTGGTGGTGCAACGTGTACCGTTCACCTTTGCTGCCCAGACCAATTATTGGAAGTGTTTTTTTATCCAGATCCTTTGGTAAGGGCAGGTTTGAAACCTGCCCCTACGATCTTGTCGTTGTTACGATAGAAGGAAGGCCAGAAGGGAGAAAAATAATGGCAAAGATCGGTATGGCACTTGTTGGGGCAGGGCTGTTTGGCGAAGTGCATTTGTGCGTGTATCGCGATCATCCTGCAGTTGAGACGGTCGCAGTATGCGATCTAGACATTGAGAAGGCCAAGAGCCTGGCCAAGAAATATGGAATCAAGAAGTGTGTCAGCGACTACCACGAGATCCTGAACGATCCCGCTGTGACTGCGGTGGCTGTGGTCACGCCTGATTTTGCACATACTGAAACTGCCGTGGCCGTGCTGGAGGCGCGTCGGCACCTACTGCTCGAAAAACCTATGGCTACCACGGTTGCTGACTGTGAGAAGATCAAACAGGCATGGGAGCAAAGCAGGGTGACGTTCATGGTTGACTTCCATAATCGCTGGAATCCGCCATTTGCTGCGGCGAAGGGATGTCTGGAGCGCGGGGAGCTGGGCGAGTTGCAAACCGCCTACTTCCGTTTAAATGATACGATCTTTGTTCCCACGGAAATGCTGGCCTGGGCAGAGAAATCGTCGGTCAACTGGTTCGTCGGGAGTCATTCCGTTGATACACTTCGCTGGCTCTTTGATGACGATGTGGAGCGCGTCTATTCAGTGTCGGGCTCGCGGGTGCTAAAGGAGCGCGGCATCAACACGCCCGACTTCTTCGAATCTATTTTGCATTTTAGACGTGGCGGTGTTGCAGTCCTGGAAAACGCCTGGATTCTCCCCAAGTCAACACCGAATATCATTGACCTCAAATGCCAGCTCATTGGCAACAACGGCGTAATTTACATTGATACCAGCCATCACCGCATGATGCAAAAGTATACTGCTATAGAAGCGCGCTATCCTGACATGACGGCGCGGCCTATCATCCACGAACGCCAGGTTGGCTTTGCCACGGAGAGTATTCGCCATTTCCTGGATTGTGTCGCCTCAGGCCAGACCCCGCTAGTCGGCGCAGAGGATGGACTGAAGGTGACCCGCATTATCTGCGCAATCGAGCAGTCTGCCCGCGAAGGCCAGCCGGTATGTATAACCTAAGATGTGCAAGGAAACAATAAAGCAAAAGGTCTTAAATTCTTATCTGCGTTTATCTGTGTTAATCTGTGGTTACATCTGTGAGTTATTATCGCAACCGCGGATAACCGTAGATACACGCGGATTTAGATAAAGAAATTAAGAAACAATAAACCACGAAAGAACACAAATAGGCACGAATAAATACATCAGATTTGTTTACATTCGTGTAAATTCGTGGTTGGGCTTTTTCTTAAGTATTTATCTGTGTGCATCTGTGTTAATCTGTGGTTACATCTGTGAGTTATTATCGCAACCGCGGATACACGCGGATGGGGAATGGGAAAAGCAACGGGTACTTCGGATAAATCCATTGAGTTCTTCGACCTGGCTGCCTACGAGCGTTATCTGGAAGGCAAGCTCGAAGACTATGAATATCCCGAGGAGAAGATCAAAGAAGCCTTAAGGGAAGTTCCCGAGGTAAGAGAACCGACGGAGTAAGGGCGTATTGCAACACGCCCCTACTGTTTATCTCGGCTACGTTTTGCTTTTCGAATAGTTGGAATACTCGATCCACTGTTTTGGTGCCTTTCGCGCCCGGGCTATGGCTGGACTATTCTAAACTAGCAACCTTAGTATTGTAGGGGCGTATTGCAATACGCCCCTACGTTTTCTTGGAGGCGTAGAGAAAAAAGCGATCTGGCCTGGCATCCAGGCTAGTCGTCGTCAGACCGCAGCTTGTGAGGAGTTCAATGATCTTATTTGGAGTAGGAATCAGGTCGTTTATCACAGCGCCGCCAATTGTGCGGTGTCGGTTATTGATCGTTTCCCTGCTGTCAAAATGCGCAAGGTACAGTCTGCCATTGGGTTTAAGCACCCGGTGAATTTGCTGCAAAGCACGCGTGCGTGGCCGCAGATGCGGAAATGTTGATACGAGGAAGACCACGTCGCATGTCGCTGACGGCAAGGGGAGATAATGTGCAGCGGCGCAGAGAAAATAGATGGGCATTCCAGCACATCGCGCTTTCGCCTTGGTTAACATCCCCAGGGAAAAGTCAAGCCCACACACAGCGCCGCCAGGATTGACGCACCCGCAGATGAGCGGCAACAGACGGCCTGTCCCACACCCGATTTCAAGCACAACCTGGTCATGCCGGAGCGAGACCGTTCGCCACCACTCCGCAAAAACCGGCGTTTGCGTAAAATCGGGAACGTCGCGATCCCAATCCCACGCAGCATCGTCAAAGAATGCGATTCTTGCATCGCTCATCCGAGGTCTCCTGACGACCGGGCAGAAAGCCGTAGCGCTTCTCAAACAGCCCGAGAAAAATCGGCACAAAAATGAATTGCATCGCCACACCGGGCAACCCCAACAGCACATTAACAACAGAAAACAAGACGCCGGGTAGATGGAACCATTCGGCAATGACATACATACCTACGCCTGAAATGAGGCGTTCTCCGAGATCAGCTACTGCCAGTGCGAGATACCATGGCCAGCCATAGCGCCGATACAGCACCGAGATCGTCGCACCCAGAAATCCTCCCTCCAACGACATCAAAGGTGAAATGGGCGGATAGAGCGGCGGCATGCCGGTCAGCAGCCCCGATAGAAGCGGTGCAATGATGCCCACCGTGGCGGCTATCTTCCATGATACCAGGAATCCCGCTACTGCAATGGGAAGAAACATGGGGAGGAAGATTTTGCCTAGATTCACCGCGTGAAACAGCATCGGAATGACAAACGCCAGCGCGGTGAAAAGTCCTGCGAAAATAATTTCCCTACCTTCCTCTTCTCTCATCGCACTCCGCCCTGATAGTATTCGCAGAATAAATTTGGCCGTTAAATCTAGCGGATCTGTGCCTGGCCTACTTGTCCCGGCGTGAGCTGTCTAGTTCCTGGCAACGGCAGTCTACCGCTCGCCAACTCGCTGCGGAGTTCTGGATTGAAACGGCCACGTCCGAGGCTTCGTCGGCTTCGCAAGATCAGTACATTCACCCGGTTACTCGCTGATTGCGTGCATAACGCAGGAAGGCGTCTGGCCACCAGCTCTCACGATGTCGCCACGGCTGATTGTTCCATTCGTGGGATCGTAAAGCACGTTGTGACCCGGATAGCCATCCGCGGTCTGAAATAATCCTTCAACACTTGCATTAGTGACTGCATCCACCACCGCGCCCTCGGCCCTGCTGTCCGGGCCAACACTGCGCAAGAGCCAGGCGTCTCGAATTTCTGGATGACCGAAGAATTTAACGAACGGGCCGTCCAGACGCCAGTAAAAATAGTGCTTATGGCCCCACGTTCTCGGCACCCAGGTGCCATCTGGCTCAAGATATCCCTGAATTGCCCGGAATGGTTCAATGGTCGGCGCAGAAGTAATGTAGGCAATTGGCGTGGTGAGCGGAATATAGTTCTCAATACTCCCTGGCCCTATCTCGCCTGGCACCCAGACACCCTCGGGGTATGCGTTGTTATCGGTGCGGTAGCTCTCAAGTGCGGTTGCAACGGTTCGGAAATCGGCTTTGACGCGGCTGGTCTTTGACCTTGTCTGTGCCTCGAGAAAATTGGGAATCGCAATGGCCGCAAGGATGGCAATGATGGCAACGACTATCAGCAGCTCAATCAGTGTGAACCCCTTTTTCGTCATAGAAGTCCATTCTCCTTTCTAAAAAATGAATTGGCGTAATACTATTTTAAAAATAGTGCTACGTCAATATTATTTTTATATTTTGCGTTGACACACGCCTCCGAAGCCAGTACTAAGGTTCCGTTACTCTGGGTGCGCTTTGTGCAGTTGGCGAAATCAGCGCTCGGGTTTGATGAGCTAAATAGGATGAAAGGTGCGATTCGGATATGAACTACCGCGTGCTTGGTAAAACCGGATTGAAGGTCTCAGAAATCGGGTTTGGCGCCTGGGCCATTGGTGGGATGGACTGGGGGCCCAAGGTCGAGGACAAAGAGGCGATTGCCGCGATTCATAAAGCCATTGATCTCGGCGTGAACTTCATTGACACTGCAGATGTTTATGGCCACGGCCACAGCGAGGAGCTGATTGCCAGGGTTCGCAAGGAGCGTAAAGAGGAACTAATCATTGCCACCAAAGCGGGGAACAATTTCTACGAAGGTCCCCGGCATCAGGACTTTAGCAGGAAGTACTTGATGTTTGCTGTTGAACAGAGTCTGAAACGGCTCGGCGTGGACGCGCTCGACCTCTTGCAGCTGCATGGGCCGGATGCGACGGAGATTCAGAAGGGAGAGATCTTTGAAGTGCTGGAGACGCTCAAACGCGAGGGTAAGATTCGCTTTGCCGGTATTTCCGTCCGATCGTTTCACGACGACGAAGGCGTTCTCGCAATCCAATCAGGCCAGGTTGACGTGTTGCAGGTACGCTATAACCTGCTCGAATGGGGCCCTGTGGATACAGTCTTTCCGCTGGCTAAAGAGCACAATATTGGCATCATCGCCCGCATTCCACTCCTCTTCGGCGTGCTCACAGGCAAATTCACGCGCGCCTCACGATTTCCTGATAGCGATCATCGCCAGGAGAACTTATCGCCGGAAAAACTCGCTGGCTTCCTCAACCAGCTGGTGAGGCTTTACTTTCTCTTTCAGGGCACGGAAGTTACCATGGCCCAGACCGCCCTGCGCTTCATACTTAGCAATGATGTAGTCTCCACGGTAATCCCTGGTGCGAAACGTCCCTCGCAGGCAGTGGAGAACTGTTCAGCTTCCGATCTCGGCGCGTTGCCTCCTGATGTCCTCGCCAAAATCGCCGCGGTCATTAAAGGCACCTAAATTTACTATTGTTATGCCAATCAGCGGATGGTATTCAGCTGGCGGTCCGCGTAGCTAATAGGGTGCAGTTTTTCGGCCTGGCGCGGGTGCCATCAGAACACCAGAGGATGGAACAGCATCCTGCACCCATGCCATCTCGATTCGAGATCGAATGGATAAATCCGCAAAAGCGCTGATTGCAATTGTGCTGTTGGGCGCGCTTCTGCGTCTTGTTTACCTGTATAATGTTCCGGGCCTGCATCATGATGAGGCAAGGATTGGTATTGGCGTTCACGACATGCTGGAGCGGCACGTTCTTGTGCCTCGTGTTGGGTCGGACCACAGCGGCTTTTTTCCATTCTATTTCACACTTCCATTCTTCTTGCTCTTTGGAGAGACCGTTTTCGCGCTGCGATTACCCATTGTGCTTTTCGGGCTATTCACCATTTTTTATGCCTACCTGCTGGTCAGCCGTCTCTTCGATAAAAGCGCGGGTCTCATAGCTGCGTTGCTCTTTGCAGTGTGGCCGTGGGCAGTGATCTCGTCGCGGATTGCAGACGGCGTGCAAACTACGCTTCCGTTTTTCCTGCTCGCAGGACTTTTTTACTACTTTGCAGCCAAGCCGCGCTGGCTCAATCGGTTTCTGAGCGGATTGATCCTCGGTCTGGGCGTTGCGAACCATACGATATTCATTGTTGTTCCGACTGCGGTGATTATGTATGTGCTTTGTCGAGAGAAGTTCCGAGTCTTGCGGGAGAGAAGTGAGGGCAGACTGCTAGCCGCCTGGTTGGTAGGGCTTATTCCGGGTGCAATCCTTACATTGGTCAACCTCCGGGTGTTTACGTCTCAGCCTTCGCTGGCCTTTTCAGTGTATGGTGGCGTAAATTTGTACCTGCCGATTGACCTAGTGCGTTCCTTCCCATACTTCCTGCGTATGATTGATGGCGAGCTGTTCTTCTTGCGCACGGCTGGTTACCCGGCGCTTTACGTCCTGCCGATTAACTCATTTATCTTCCTCTGCGCCCTGGGGTACGCATTTTTTGCAAAGCGAGCTAATCATCATTGGGCAAGCAATTACAGGATGTTTGCAGTTCTGCTGGTAATAACGTACGTCTTGATTGTGCATTTCGTTAAGTGGTTTGCACTCAGCTATTTCCTGGTGCCGCTCTGTCTGGCCACGCTGATGGTAGCGATCTATGTAGGGAAACAGGTCAAGGGCCGGCGTCTTGTAGCTGCGCTTCTGATCGTTGTAGTTCTCGTGAACGTTTTCTATATAGGTATCAATTATTTCTGGAATTTCCGACGCACCCGTGGCCAGACGAGCTTTTTCTGGCTCGGCGGATTCTACGAAAACAGTCATCATTTCGTTGATACCTCGAAACTCCATCGCCGTCTCGCGAAGAAAAAAGTCCGTAGGGTCTACGCATCCGACTATTTTATCTCTATGCCACTGACTTTTTATAATCTATCAAAGGAAGAACTGGTCATTCGCAACAGGCTTGATCCTGCTTGGAGGGAGTTCTGGCTGGTAATGTACCGGACGCAGCGGATGGATCCGGCACTTGAGAAGGGCTACGTAATAGCGGAAAGATATGAAAAGTTACCGAATTTCCATGTGTTACTATTACGACCTCGGCCGGACAATTAGACACAGGAAAAGCACCTCCCTGAATCGCCTTTGAGATTTTACTCTTTTGTTCTCCGCAATTTTCTGCTTGTCACGAGATGCGATTGTCAGGGTGAGCATGTCGAACACATCCTGGCTTTGGTTTTGTTAGCTGCTAGTAGTCAGCCCCATGATTCCCTTCATAGATGCAATTTTTTGGCAACAGCGAGATGCCGTTGGATCATAGTCTGCTGGTAAGCGGCACTGTCAAACGCGTAGTATTCGCGTTATTATGTGCAATGTGTGTCCGTGCCTGATGATAAAGCTCGCAGGAGAATGCTGTAGGAATGAACACCGCGGAGGCTTGAAACATTCGAAATTGATTATAAAACGGAGGTCAAGACATGGAACACGATGAAAAACAGACGGCTGGTAGAAAAATACCACCGCAACCAGTAAAGATGATGGATTTAATAGACTACCAGAAAGGCGCGGTGGTGAGCAGAACGATAATTGATAAAAAGACAGGCACGCTGACCTTGTTCGCTTTCGATGAAGGACAGGGATTAAGCGAACATACAACACCGTTTGATGCTTTAGTTTACTGTCTTGATGGCGAAGCAGACGTTGTTATCTCTGGCAAGGCTTTTCTCTTGAGGGAACGTGAAATGCTTATTATGCCAGCCAATCAGCCACACGCGGTCAGAGCAGTAAAACAGTTCAAAATGATCTTAATAATGATACGATCCTGAGGCGAATATTATTAAGAGTCCCTTCGTCTATCACTGTTTATTCTCTTTGGTAAGAAATAATGTCTGGGTTGGATAGGCAAACTCAATTCCGCGTTTTTCAAACTCTTCACTAATTGCAAGATTAATTCGCTGCTGAATGTCCATATACTTGTTGTAGTCGCCGCTCATAACATAATAAACGACCTCAAAGATAAGACTGAAATCTCCATAAGAAGAGAAGTGTGCACGGTCGAAAATAGCATCGTCAACATTCTTTATTATATTTGTGATTATTTCCGGTATTTCTTTTAGCCTTTCGCGACTTGTCTGATAAGTAACCCCGAGTTTAAAAACGACGCGACGCTTTTCCATTCTTTTGTAGTTACGAACCCGTGCATTGGTAAGGTCAGTATTGGAAAAAACTAATTGTTCTCCGCTTAAGCTCCGTATACGCGTAGTTTTAATTCCAATATGCTCTATACTCCCAAGATACTCTCCAATGATGATAAAATCTCCCACCTCAAAAGGACGGTCAAGAAGAATGGCAAAATAGCTGAACAAATCTCCGAGAACCGCTTGTGCCGCCAGCGCAACGGCTATGCCCCCGATACCAAGCCCGGCAACGACCGTCGAAATTCTAAAGCCGAGATTATCCAGCAGGAAAACCACCGCCACGCACCAGATGACTACCTTTACTGCGGGAAGGATTGCCTTGATAGATCTTTCGCTTTTTTCGTCTTTAGTCTTCTTTATCCAATATTCTTGAATAATAAATTCAATTATGGAAGACAAAAACCGTACAGCCAATATAGTAAGTAAAACTATTCCGAGAACATCAATGATCTTGCTTACGGTGGCATGTAAAGTCAGGCTTCTTGCGGCCAGATAAAAAATGCCAAAATAGAGCAAAGGTATTAGATTCTTTTTAAACACTTTAATCAAAAAGTCGTCAAATACGGCAGCAGTTCTCTCTGCCCATTTTTTAATACGCCCAACCACAATGGCTTTAAATACTTTAATAACAATAATTCCAACAATAAGAATTACAAGACAGACGAGGTAGTCTAAAACGCGATTTCCCCAAAATACCTTCTCTAAGATATCTGTCATCATATTACTCCTCCTTTATCTGAAAAATATTTGGGTATGGTGTCTTCTCCTTCTGCGTGTTGGAAAGTTGAAAAGACCATGAAACTTCTATGGTGCAGTGTACATAACATAGTTGAATGGAGATATAGCACCATGTGTCAGTTAAAAGGGAGAATCAGACTTCTATTTTCTCTTCTTTGCTGCTTCTTCAGCAGACTCTACGCTGAGAAGGTCTCTACGCAATTCTTCAGCGCGGAGATCTTCTCCTCTTAGCTCACGGTAGATTCGGCTATTGTTGACGAGAAAGAAGTGAGTTGCGTAGCGATTATTCTGAGGTTGATACCAATTCGGATAGTCTTCTTTAAATTTTTCAACAGCCACAGCTCCTTCCTCTTTAGCCTTGATGTATTTAACACGTCGCTCGATGAAGGATGCAATATCATCCTGAAGCTGCTGGTCCACCTTGCCCGGCTCTCGAGGAGTAATGAAGATTATCGTGCTCAGGACATCATCTACTGCTGTTTTATTGGAGAAGAGGAGATTAAGAACAGGAATTTTTCGCAGGATTGGTACGCCGGAAAAACGAACACGATACTCTCGTTGGTATAATCCGCTCAAGATTAAGGTCTCATCCAGGCCAAGGAGAGTTGTACTCTTGACTCTTGTCTTATCAAAATTGACATCATCCGAACCCGGCGTACCTTCGCCAGTTAATAGTCGTCCAAGTACGCTTATGCGCGAAGCCTCCACATCGAGAAGCACCTGCGTTTCGCCGTTCGGCCCAAGAGTCCGAAGAATCGTTGGCGTCACATTTAATTCGATTCCAAACGGGTATGGCTTAATGTCTCCCGTTTCAATTCCGCTCACCTGGAAGACAATTTCTCCACCTGCCAAGAATTCAGCACGTTGGTTATTGAGGGTTGTGAGATGAGGGCGAGCAACGATTTCGACTTGTTGTTTGTCGGCGTTAGCGATATTAACATTGTAGTTTACCTTGGCATTAAATAGCTCTCCCCACTGGGTTCTCCGCAAAACAGGGCCTATTGTTCCGGGAGCCTGGAACCCAATTCCATCGCGATGATGCCTGGTGGCGAAAAAGTTGTATTGGACATTCACAAGCTTAAGAAAGTCGAAACCAACGCTTTGTGATACCGTCTCGCTTACAACAACGATGACGACGTCAATCTCGACCATACGATCTCCCTCGGCGATATCACTCCCGGTTAAATCCAGCACATCTTTTTCTTTTTCGAGTATTTTCGTTAAGATATTTTGCTCACTTTCGTCTCGAGTCCAGCCTTTGATTACAATAGTATCGCCCCGGCGTTCCGCTATTACTGATGGTAGATCCTCCAGCAGGAGATCAAGTCTTTTGACTGAATCGTCTATTTCGTCAGCGGAACAAGGTGGAAAAAGCATCACAAAGATTAAACCCATTAGACTAAGCATTCGAAGGTGTTTTAACATATTAGTCTCCTAAACAAAGAAAGTTAATGTGCCTAAGGCGCATTAGAGTTGGTTTTGCATCAATCATTTTAGTGCTTCAAGTCGAGATCTATATTTCTTTTCCGCTTCTTTGTCACCTGCGGCTCGAGCCAGGAGCGCAAGATTTTCCAAGGCGATAGTGTTATCCGGTTCCAATGCCAAAGCTTCCTCGTAAGCTGGACCTGCCAATTCTACAAGTCCGGCAAGAAAGTATGCTTTACCAAGGTTGACAAATGATGGCGCGTGATCTGGCCTCAGGGCAACGGTCATTTCAAGCAGAGTTACGGCCGCAACAGCCTCTCCGCGTTGCAACCTAACGGTTCCTAAGTTGTAAAGGGCTTCTGGGAAGTTCGGCTCCAGTTCAATGGCTTTTTCAAAGCCAACAATAGCCAATTCCTCTTCCCCCTTTTCAGCATATAGCACGGCGAGATAATAGTGTGAAAGTGCATGGCGAGGATTTTTTTGCAGCGCCAGCCTAAACAGCTTTTCTGCCTTTTCATCTTTTCCCTCATTAAATGCTTGCAAGGCGGACTCATAATACAAGGGAAGCGTTCTGTTTGCTTCAGTCAGACCTGTTATGCTACAGGCCATCAGTATGTAAAAGCACGCTGCGGTACAGACATACGAAAAGATGCGCATAAATGACTCCGACATCCTGCAAACTTCTGCCCAAAATCTCCACATTAATCAACTACATTGAAAATTTTAAACTGCTTGAGGAGAAGACGCAACAAAAATTTATGCCTAGCCCAGTATTTGTGTAACTGTGTGGAAAGGGGCGAGAAGCAGGGAACAATGCCTGGTTGAACGAGACATACGAGGCGGATAAGAGTTGCAGTTCTCCCGCCAACGCTGGTACGGTATCCGTCGTACTCAGCCAAAGGAGGTAGTCGCGTGGTTGATCCCAGAATCCCTAAATATCGTGAAGCGGCCTTGGCGATGAAAAATGGCCAATTCCAGGTCGAGGTTCCTCTTGGAGCCGAGGATGAAATTGCGCAACTCGGCAGAGCGTTGCTTGATCTGAGGCATACTTTGGAGAGGAAGTTTGCGGAAATTAATACGTTGGCCAGAGTTACCGAAAAAATCAATGCTGGGCTTACCCTTGATGAGGTTTTGAATTATGTCTTCGATTCGGTTCGTTCAATCATTCCTTACAGCCGCATCGGATTCTCGCTTTTGGCAGAAAAAGGAACAATTGTTCGCGCCCGTTGGGCACGTTCTGACGCGCCGGTAATGAAGATTACTACGGATTATGAGGCCCCTTTACAAGGAAGCAGTCTTCAACGCATCATTGAAACGGGACGACCTCGTATCCTTAATGACTTGGAAGCATACCTGAAAGAACATCCCGAGTCCGACTCGACAAATAGAATAGTTGAAGAAGGCATGCGCTCAAGTCTGACATGTCCGCTGATCGCCCTGGGCAACCCCATTGGATTCGTGTTCTTCTCCAGCATGGAGCCGAATACGTACAAGAATGCCCATGTGGAATTGTTTCTCCAAATAGCCGGGCAATTGGCTGTGATCGTGGAAAAGGGCAGGTTGTATCAGAGGTTGATTGAGCTTAATGAACTAAAGAACAAGTTCCTGGGAATTGCGGCTCACGATCTCAGGAACCCCATAGGCGCTATTAAGGGTTACCTTGAGATTATCTTGGATGAGGTTCTCGGTGAGGTACCAGAATCTCAGCGTGAAATTATGCAGAGAATGGCCAGGATATGTGAAACGATGCTCGACCTGGTCAATAGTCTCCTGGATGTCAGCGCTATCGAATCGGGACAGTTGCAACTCAAGCCCCTGGAAATGGATCTCGCCGAATACCTTCGCGAAAGTCACGAATTTAACAGCCTTCTGGCCAAAGCCAAGTCCATTGAAATGAAGCTGGAGCTCGAACCGGCCCTGCCCAAGGTGGTTATGGATCCGAATCGCATAAACCAGGTGATCAATAATCTAGTCACAAATGCCATTAAGTTTTCCCATCCCAAGACCGTGGTCACCATGCGGGCACAGGTTATAGGAAATGAAGTAGAAATCTCCCTTTCAGACGAAGGTCAGGGAATTCCCCGAGCGGAGATCTCAAAGATTTTCACAGAGTTTGGCCGGACTAGTGTCCGTCCCACGGCGGACGAGAAGAGCGTAGGCCTTGGGCTTGCCATTGTCAAACGTATGGTCGAGGCCCATGGCGGGCGTATCTGGGTGCAGAGTGAGGTTGGCGTCGGTTCCACTTTCACCTTCACGCTCCCATTAAAGAGAGAATCGCAATCGTAGGTGTCTTCAGATCAACGCTGATCGCATTACGCCTGAGCATAATCAACTTGTCGCCATAGCAGTTGACAATTGGATTTCCTACTGGTCCTTTGTTATAAGAAGGATTCGTGTAAGAGCTTACTATGGAAGATGCGCTCCAATTAGAGCTTGTGGAGACAGGTAGAGAATTACTGGCGAGGGCAGATAAAATAAATCGCCGCTCCTGTCTTTTTTCACGTAGTTACTGGGAGGAAAAGGTTCTCGATATGGTAATGCAGCGTGAAGCCCTGAAGATACAACTCCTTCGCTATATAGATACGTTTCCTGCTTTGAAAACATATAATCAACGATTGGGTCATTTGGTTCAGTATCTTGGTGACGAACGAGTCCTCGAGGATAAACTCATCCGTTTACTCTTTATTCTGCTGAAGACTCATCCTATTCCTTTGAATGTGCTTTATGGACTGGCAACATCTGTGGGTGTTTCCTTTTTTGCTCACAAGTTTATTGCTGGCACAAGCCCTAAAGAAGCCTTTCATTACATTAGCCGTCTGATTCGGAAACAGATGACCTGCACCCTGGATATTCTAGGAGAGGCTGTCCTTAGCGAAAATGAGGCTGATGAATATACCCAACGCTATGTGGATTTGCTGGGAAATGTTGGAAGCATGCTTAAGGAAAAGGGCGTCTCATTTCAGCTCAATGTATCGGTTAAACCATCCTCGTTTTATTCACAATTTAAGCCTTCGGCACCGGAGAAGACCGCTGATCGGGTTTGTGAACGTCTTTATCTGATTATGAAGAAAGCAAAAGAGCTTAATGCCTTTGTTAATCTCGATGTGGAGCAATATGATTATCGTGAGATAACCTTAAGGATTTTTGAGAAGATTGCGTTTGATGATGAGTTTAAAGATTATCCACATCTAGGAATGGTTGTTCAGGCTTATTTAAAAGATGCATCGCCGTTCACTTTACGCGTCATTGAGCTTGCCCGTAGACGCCAGAGTCCTTTTACTGTTCGCCTGGTGAAGGGTGCATATTGGGATTATGAAATCATAAACGCCCGTCAGCTGGAATGGAAGATTCCTGTTTATCTTGAGAAATGGCAGACCGATGCCAGATTTGAACACCTGACTCGGATACTGCTGGACAATTTTCCTCAGGTAAGGCTTGCCATTGGCAGTCATAATGTTCGCGGCATCAGTTATGCGATGGCTTATGCACATAACAAGGGAATCCAGAAAAGCGACCTGGAATTTCAATTGCTATATGGTATGGGCGACGATATTAAAGAAGCTATTGTCGAGATGGGTTATCCCGTGCGGGTCTATGCCCCTTATGGGGATCTCATTCCGGGGATGGCTTATCTGGTCCGCCGTATTTTAGAGAATACATCCAACGAATCGTTTTTGCGGCAGCGCTCAACCGGCAGAATGGCCGCTGAGGAGTTACTGTGTAATCCTTTGGAATTGGCGAGGGATGAAAATGAACGCAGTCAATTTATCAGCATTCCGCAATGAACCAGTTATGAATTTTAGCATGAGAGAGAATCAGCAGGCAATGCGCAAGGCTATTGCTACTATCAGAAAAGAGCTTGATAGAGAATATTTTCTGGTAATCGGGGGGAATGCGAAAAAAGGCGTTGAAGTGAAACCGTCAGAGAACCCGGCTCTTCCCGCTGAAATTATTGGCCGTATTCATCTTGCCAGTGAAGATGATGCCAATGAGGCAGTAGCCGTGGCTGCCAGGAGCTTTGAAAAATGGGCACGGACTCCTGTTGCACAACGAGCTAACTGTGTATTGCGAGCCGCGGAAATAATGAGAACTCGCCGATTAGAACTCACAGCATGGGAGATTCTGGAATGCGGCAAGAACTGGGAAGAGGCTGATGCTGACGTATGCGAAGCCATTGATTTTCTTGAATACTACGCCCGGGAGACCGTGGATCTGAAAGAGAAAAAATTGCTGGGCGACGTTCCCGGCGAGACCAACGAATATTTCTACGAACCCCGGGGAGTAGCTGCCATCGTCTCCCCATGGAACTTTCCACTGGCAATACTTACCGGAATGAGTTCTGCAGCTCTCGTTACCGGCAATACCGTAATCATAAAACCCTCCAGTCAGTCATCGGTTACCGCTGCAAAGCTCACAGAGATTTATGTGAAATCGGGAATGCCGCCGGGAGTGGTTAATTATCTGCCGGGTAAAGGCTCAGTTATCGGGGAGATCGTCGTCAAGCATCCAAAGGTCGCACTCATTGCTTTTACCGGTTCTGTGGAAGTAGGACTTCGCATTAATAAACTGGCGGCTGAAGTGAAAGAAGGGCAGAATTTTGTTAAACAAGTGATTACTGAAATGGGCGGCAAGAACGCTATTGTTGTTGATTCTACTGCAGACGTTGACGAAGCGGTAAAAGGAGTCGTAACCTCTGCTTTTGGATATCAGGGGCAGAAATGTTCTGCGTGTTCACGAGTCATTGTGCTTGAAGACATTTACGATGCGTTGCTGAATCGTCTGATAGAGGCAACGCGCAGCATTATTATCGGCAAACCAGATGAGCCGGAGACTTTTTTAGGTCCGCTGATTGACCGGAATGCCGTGGCTAAGACCAGAGAATATATCGAAATCGGAAAGAAAGAAGGAAGAGTGGCGCTGGAAATGGAGGTTCCTCCAGAACTCCGGCGAGGGTATTATGTTGCCCCCGTTATCCTTGCTGATGTTTCGCCAGAAAGCCGTATTGCCCAGGAGGAGATTTTTGCCCCTGTGCTTGCTGTGATAAAAGTCAGGCACTTTGCCGAAGCGCTGAGAGTGGCGAACTCAACCCGATTTGCACTTACTGGAGGAATATATTCGAGAACGCCGGGAAACATCGAGCTGGCAAAACGCGAGTTCAAGGTGGGTAATTTATACATCAACCGCAAGATCACGGGCGCAATTGTCGGCAGGCAACCCTTTGGAGGATTCCGTCTGTCAGGGATAGGCTCCAAAGCAGGCGGACAGGATTACCTTCGGCAGTTTTTAGTCCCTCGAACAATTACCGAAAATACCATGCGCCACGGTTTTGCACCGATTGATACTGCTGATTAGACTGCCAAATTGTTTGTGATGTTTTTCTGACCAACTAGTTCAGGCGGCCATGTGGCCGCCTGATATACATTTTGGCGAACAAGTTCCGCCTGGGTCTTACGGTGCTGCTGGAGGTGAGAGAGTCTCGATTATCGCGCGGTCGAGGATGAGCGAGGCTTCAGCTGCATCGTCGGGTGAAAAGTTGAGTATGTCGAAGGAGACAAGCAGCTCTTTGCCGACGCAGTTTGCTGGTGGCAAAAAGTAGAGCCGGTCATAGGGGACGTATTTGTGGTGCCGGGGAGGTTTTTTTTCTGTCGCCAAAGGTTACGATTTCAAAGGGGGTGCGATACAAATAGCCTTCTGCTGCGGGAATAGCGTTTTCCGAACTCTCCCAGAGGATAAAAAGCGTCATTGCCAGGGTCAGACCCCAAAATTGGCTTTTTAACTGAGGAGAAGCGACACTCAATGGAAATTAGGGATAGAGCCCATAAAATCCTGTGCTGATTTCGCAAACATATATTTTTCTTAAAATGTGAACCTTTCCTGTTGCTTTTACGTCTAAATCAATATTAGGGTAAGAAATAACAATTGTTTGCTTTTTGGGAAACTGCCATTCGAGAGGAAAATGATGCGAAAAAATAGGAAGTGGGCTAGGGCTTGGCGATGGACTGTCCTTGGTTCAATGCTTATGATATTGATGGCATGCAGCAAAGAGGAGTCCCCGCGCACCGTCCGGAAACAAGGAGAATTGAAGACTCTCGCAGTTCCAACCGGAGCTACCCAAACGCCGACAGAGACGCCGGCGCAGGAGGAAATGGTGCCCACCGCTACAGCATTGCCCGAAGATACTCCGAGTACTGAGCCGCGTCTGATTGTTTTTGGCCGTGTGACTTTGCAGGATGGCTCTCCTGCTACCAGCGCCACGCTTCAGCTCGTTAAACTAAGAATAGACAGTGAAGGAAGCGGATTTGTTGAGGAGGAGGCTGCAAAAACCAGCGCGGACGACAACGGGCATTATCGGTTGGTCGCTCAAGATCACCCTTACTTCTTGCTCAATGCGTCTCGCAAAGGCAGCGCAAAGGTAAGCGCTTACATAATGGATCAGAAAGCGGCACGAGCCGGCGAAAGGCAAACAGGAACCCGGGAGGTAAGACACGATATAGCTTTGCCGTCGGCGGCTTATATCCGAGGACTTGTCATGGATGAAGCGGAGCAGCCAGTCACGGATATTAAGGTAATGGCACTCTCATTCAGAGGAGAAGGTCGTGAGCAAAGAATCACCAGAAGTGAAACCAAGACTCACAAAGACGGTCGCTTTTCCATCGAAGACATACCAGCGGGTGAGGTGACGCTAGCGGTTCACTCGCCTGATCACGTTCCCCTGAGCCAAAAGGTCACTGCACCGGTTGAGGATTTAATTCTCCGGCTAACATCTGAGGGTGCATCGCTCGAAGGAAATGTGTATCTATTATCTTCCGGGGAGGCAGTTTTCGGTGCCACGGTCAAGGCACACCTCGTACCCAGTGGCCCTCAACCATCTCTTATTCCTAAAGTAGCCAAAACAGACCAGTTCGGCGCATTCAGATTGGAACCGCTTGCCGCGGGCTCTTATGTGATCGAAGCACTGAAAGACGACCTTTTTCTGGTTCCACCCAAAGATCCTCGCGATCGTCAAATCGCTCTTGCCGAAAAAGAGAAAAAGCGCGCCATCGAATTATTTCTTTATGAAGGTCATACTATCCGAGGAAAAGTCACTGAAAAAGTCACGGGCGTACCTTTAGAAGGAGTCAAGGTTTCAATGGCCTGGGGACGTGATATAGAAAAGTTTACCGACGTAACGGGGCCAGAGGGGGAATATCTCCTGAGGGGACTGACCCAACTACAGATCGGCCTCAAGGCCGAGAAAAAGGGATATGCTCTAGTCTCACGGCAGCTTCACGATCCTTATATTCGAGTTCAGCTAACACCAGATAATCTGGAAGTCACACAAAATATTGAAATGGTGCGAGCCGTTACTATCTCAGGCGTGGTAAAAACAGCTGATGACCTTCCGGTGACCGACGCCAAAGTGGTGCTCTATAGCTCTCGTAATCGGCCACAGCATGATCAGTTCACTCCGGTTGATGAATTAGGGGCGTTCACGCTTGACGCGGAACCGTTTGTGCCGTGCAGGGTCAAGGCGGAAGCGCCGGGTTACGCTGCCTCCTTCTCCGATCAGGTGACAGCTCAGGATACTCCTGTTAGAGGCGTTACCATAATTATGAGGCAAAGCGCTTCGATTACCGGGACTGTAATGGACCCTGATAATCAACCTGTGGAGGGCGCCAAGGTGCAGGCCCGGCAAATGGTATGGCTTGGACCCTACGGCACATATGAAAATCTTGGAGATACGGTCTCAGACTCCAGTGGGAATTTCGCCTTCTCTGATTTACCGCCCGAAGAAGTCCAACTGTTCGCCAAAAAAGAGGGTTTTGCTTCAAGTAAGGAGGAGAAAATTACCTTGAGTCCCGGCGAGATAAAGTCGGGAGTGGAACTCGTTCTGCGCCAATCGCAATTCCTCGCAGGGAGGATCACTAACCCCGAGGGTGAGCCTCTGGAGAGGGTAAGCGTTCACGTTTACGCCAGCGGCTCAGTCGAGAATAGCTCTGGGCATAGCCAAACCGATGCCGAAGGACGCTATCGAATTGAGGGGCTGGCGGATATCCCGCACAATGTGAGCCTCTATCATCCTGATTACGGAAGTGAATCCCATCAAAATATCGAGGTGGGGCGTGACGATGCCGATTTCGTCCTCGGCGCAAAAGCTAAGGTGACCTTCATCGGCAAAGTCGTAGATTGGAAGAGCGGGGAGCCTATAGCGGATTTTAGCGCATCCTTCCGCGCCGGCGCCCAGCCTTTAAAGGACCCGAATGTGCCCGGTCAGTTCAAGGCTGAAAAGCTCCAGCCTGGGATGAGCTACAGTTTCCTTATTGAAGCCCCAGGCTACAGTAGCCTCGACACTGGTTATATTGCAATGCCGGAAGACAAAGATGTACTTGAAAAGACGTTCAAGTTGGGGCCGGAAGGTTCAATTATTGGAAGAGTCATAAGCCGCGAAGCCAAAGAACCATTGTCCGGGGTAAGCGTGAACCTGCAGGGTACTGGCAGAGATTGGCAAACTAGCCAGTACCCGCCTGAGGCAATAACCACGACAGGAGAGGATGGTCGTTTTCAATTTGAGAGTGCATCCCAGGGAGAAAATACAGTGGTGTTTAATCCTCCGGAACCTTTTGTGGCACAAACCAGGACGATCGAAGTTGAGCACGGCGCCGTGGCAGACTTTGGCGACGTAGAAATGGGTGGGGGAGGCATCGTCAAGGGCCGCGTGGTGCAGCTCCCGGATGAGAAGCCCCTGCCTGCAAAAGTCGTTGAACTCAGCTCGACCATGTCGTCTGTACACAAGAAAGCCACAACCGATGATCATGGAGCTTTTGAATTCAAAGCCTTGAGCAATGGGCAGTATGTATTGCGAGTTCGCGAATATAATGTGTCGCACTACGTCCGGCTGGGTGAGGATGAAACCCAGGAATATGTTTTGCGCATCGGCGCAGCAACTCTCAAAGGTCGGGTCCTGCGAAACGGCAATCCCGTGAGCGCTGGCATCAGTTTGCGCCAGACTAACCTTGACCAGTGGAAATCCGCTGCTGCCGGTCAGGACGGCACCTTCGAGGTAAAGGATATGGCACCGGGACGTTGGAGGGTGAGTATCTATTCTATGCAGGATCGAAGACGAACAATCGAAGAATGGATTGATATCGCGCCACAGAGCGTGACGGAAAAAGTGTTTGAATTTCCCGCAGGGCGAATTGTGGGGATGGTTGTTGATGCTAATGAAGCTGCGGTAGCCAATGCGAAAGTTTCGGCGCGCCGTTCCCGCACCGCTGATGATGAAGACGGCTACCAGCCCAGGACCTGGACTGTGACTTCCCAGGAGGACGGCTCCTTCGCGATCGAGGAGCTCTTTCCCGATTCGTACGGGGTTTCCGCAAGCAAAGAAGAGCTTGGCATAGCTCTGGTCGAAGATGTCCAGGTGCCTCGCAATGGTGATTCAGAGCCTGTAACTTTGCGGCTTGGTGCAGTCCAGGGAGGGACGCTGGTTTCCGTCGTGCTGAATCTGACCAATGGTGAACCTGTTCCGGAGGCGTGGTGCCATCTTACGACATCGTCCGGGGTACGATTCGATCACGGACAGAAGCGCGACGACGAAGGGGTTATGCGGATCAATAACATCCCCCCTGGCACCTACAACGTCAAGGTGAGTTCTTATGGCTTTGAAGTTAAAGAGCACACGGTAGAGATCAAGGCTGGTGAAACAGTGGAGCTGATGGACATACTCTACGAGGCAGGAGCACTGCGTTGGGCGCTCATGGACAAAAGCGGAGCTCCGCTGGCGCATGTTAACTGTCGCATGGTGCCGAACGATCCCAACTCCATTGAAAAGATCCGCGAGGGGAAAACAGATGCCAACGGTTTATGGATAGTACGTGGCCTCTACCCAGGGGAATATACGGTAACCTCCACGCTATCGGACGGACGGGGAGTGTCGGAAGTCGTTCTTATTAAGGAGCACGATCTCACGCAGAAAGAGGTTGTTGTGGATTAAAAATAAGTATGCATCAAGGACAGCGCTTTATACGTAGGCTGTTTAAAGAAGCAATAAGGAAACTTTTCAATGAAGATAAGGGGGAGTCATAATGCGAATCTGCAGAAAAGCCATCAGGTTGCCTATTGTAATTATCTTTTGTGTTCTTTTCAATGGAACTTACGCCCAACAAGATGAATTTACTGCCCATGCGAAGGCATTTCTTGCTTCGCCGGAAGGTGGCGGGGAACAGAACGCACTCAGCAATCATTTGCGTGCTATAGAGCAATTTGATACCCAAATGTACCTGCAGCACAAAGAATCATTCAATCGGATTCTCAAAAACGGCTGGACAGGAAGGGAAACAAACGAGATGAACACCCTGCGTTCTTTGCAGCCCATCCTAAGCGAAATATGGCGCGGAAACGAAAAATCATTCGTCAAATACCCTCCTATTGAATCTCCGGCCACCCCCGTTCCCAATTTCCTGAATTACCAGCTGCTGGGGAAATTCTTGGTTATACAGGCGCTGTACTGCGAATATATTAACCGACCTGATTACGCAATGGATTGGTATAAACATGCGGTCATCTTCGGGCAGAGGATGTGTGACGAGAACTCACGGCTTATTGCAAAACTCATCTCTATTGCCATTGAGAAAATTTCGCTTGATGCGTTTCAGCAGTTTTTGATTCGACAAAATCTCAACAAGGATATGTATCTTAAGATCGCTCACGATCTCACCGGATTGCGCTCCACTGATACACCCCTTTGGCAGGTTATGAAAAGTGAGCAAAGATATGTCTTTACATTGATAAATGATCCAAAGTCGGCTTTGATGTTTCCGGGCAGAACAACACCCCTTTCTCCCCAGGAACAACAGATGATAAAGTTCTTCACCGATAACAAGGATACTGTGCTTAAGCAATACACAGAATTTTCCCAAAAGATGGAAGAACTGCTGAAAAAGGGTTATCCAGAAATTATCCGAACTGATTTGGAGAGCCTAGCGGCAAACCTGCCTCCACTTATAAGGATGTCGGTCCCCAATTTTAAAGAAGCTTCTGTCAGAGAAGGTGTAACGTATACCCACTGGGCTCTTACTATTGCCACTGCCCAGATACGCGTTTACCGGGCTGAGAAAGGCCCCCTGCCTCCAAACCTCTCCGCGCTCAGTGAGATAGGTGTGATCTCACCCAAAGACCCCTTTTCAAATCATATGCTCAAATATATTTTTCGCGGCAATAGCGCGGCCCTCTACAGTATTGGCCCTGACCTTATTGACAATGGAGGGAAATCTGAGTATGACCCTAAGAATGGCACTGTTTCCTCCGGTGACATTGCCGTCAATGTACGGTAAGGCGCAGCCTAAGAAGATCTGTTCAAAAACATGGTCGAGGATCAAAACCAGCCAAAATGCTGATCTAAAGGCAAGTTTGTGAATGCTTCCAGCGGAATTGGTTCGAACTTCCCACGCTAAAGCATATCCTTTGAAATTGCCGCTTCATTTTCCAAGCCGCGAAAGTGTTAAATTTGTTTGACAGTTCAGGCCTTTCAAGCAGAATTCTTAAGGTATGCATCTTGTAATGGTTGCTCGGGTCATTGCTCTGTTGAAAACCTCCAGCCCTTACAGGGCTGGTGTAATGGGGGAGAATTTCATTGTCCCAGGGCGTTGCCCTGGGCTTCTATATGATGCCCTTTCAGGGCACGATATAATCTCGGTCCAGCCGCCAGGGGCGCGCAAGATAATAGCCCAGGGCAACGCTCTGGGTAAAGGTTGATATACAATCAACGATAAGCCCTGAAAGGGCGCGACATAATCTCGGTCCAGCGCCATGGGCGCGGAAGATAATAGCCCAGGGCAACGCCCTGGGTAAAGGTTGATACACTACCACAAAAAGGAGTGGGAAGAATGGAATATAAAAGATTGTTGCTTGTATGTGTTCTCGCGATTATGACTACCGTGTGTGCCATGGCGGAAACAATTATTATTGACAATAGATCAGATGATTTCGTCACCACCGGAAGCTGGAGCACGGGTTCTTATGCGGGTTATCATGTCACAAGCTATCGGCATACAGCTACAGTTACGGGCTCGGCAACCGCGAGTGCTGGCTGGTTTCCCACCTTCGAGTCGGCAGGGACGTACGAAGTGGCAGCCTGGTATGTTCAGGGAACCAACAGACCTACGGACGCAGCCTTCACCATTAATCATTCCGGAGGTCCCTCTACAGTATATGTAGATCAGACAACGAATGGTTCGCAGTGGGTTGTTCTTGGCTCGTATAGTTTTCCTGCATCAGGTGGCTCCGTTGTGGTGAGTAACTTATCATCCGTCGCCGGGAAAGCAGTTATCGCCGATGCAGTGCGGTTTGTCCGCACCGGAACTACTTACGGCGACGCATACCAGGGCATGTGGATTTTTTCATGGGGTCTCGGATTCTTATCAGAATCAGAGACCAACGATATGATTTCCGTAGCACGCACCAATTACCTGAATGCTATCCTTCCCGAGGTGCGGAAAGTAGGCGATGCGTATTACATCAGTGCAACAGAACCTTTCGCGTCTAACATTGCATCGGGTTATACAGACCCCCTCGCCGACATAATTACCAAGGCGCACGATACATCTGGGGGTAAACAATATATCGAGGTTCATGCCTGGATAGTTCCTTATCGAGTATGGGTGGACTCGCTCGGCACTCCACCTCTCGACCACGTGCTCAGCGAGCATCCTGAATGGCAAGGCCAAACTAATACGGGTGTCACCTCGGATGGATCTCAATATATTGATGCCGGTCATCCAGAGGTTTTGGATTATCTAATTGATGTGGTGACTGAGATCGTTCAGAATTACGACGTTGACGGCATTCATTTTGACTATTTCCGGTATCCGGGAACACAATGGGGTTACAATCCAACGGCAATTGCACGTTTTAACACCTTATATGGAAAGACTGGACAACCCGCGACCAACGATCCCGATTTTTGCGACTTCCGCCGTGATCAGATTCGTCACTTAGGGCGGAAAGCCTATGCGGCAGTTAAAGCAATTGACTGGGATTGCAAGATGTCTGCAGCAACCATTCAATGGGGTAGTTGTCCTGCGGATTTCAGGCAGAGTTCTGCCTATGTAAGCATCTTTCAAGATTGGGTCGGGTTTATGGCCGAAGGAATTCTCGATATGAACGTGCTCATGAACTACAAGCGAGAGTCTAATGCTTCGCAGGCTAAAGATTATCGCGACTGGGCTCAGCTGCTGGCTTCCTCTAAGATGGGACGCCACGCCGTTAATGGGCCGGGTGTTTACCTGAACAGCATCCACGATAGCATTACGCAAATACTCTACGGGCTTGATTTGCCGGGCATTGATGGCACCAACATTTAC
>CAYVXD010000055.1:0-24326 GCA_964454265.1 uncultured Candidatus Sumerlaeota bacterium
GTGGAAGTAAATAATCTAACCTTAAACCCAGCGCTCTGCACTGGGCTATTCTATTGCGTTCCTTCGGAACTTAAAAATTCTTTTCGCTTTAGTTAATGATAGCAATCCCAAGAAACTTTCAGGACTCGACTCATTTCGGCTGCAAAAAGTATGGAGACGGTCGCCTTCAGCCTCCGCAGAAATCTCCCAAACGGTTCACTACTTTTAATGCTTTGGCGAGAATAAAGGAGAATCTTATGAGGTTGAAGTCGCCAAGTCTTTCTTCTCTGAACTCTCTTTTGGAGGATGCTCACGACGAAAGATTTTTCTCTGCTCTGGGGTCAAAAGAGCCAAAAGCATCCTGGTGGCAAGTTTTTTGGATTGTTGCAAAGATTTATTAATCTCTTTCCGTTTTGCGAGAAATTGCTGATAGATCGCCTCTGCTTCTTCCAGCCTCCGTGGCTCAATATTGGGCACAATTTTCCCCTCATAAACTTTGTTAATGGGAATTTTCCTGAAGTCGTCCAGAGATATGGTCTTCTGCTTAGTTTTATCTAGGCAACTCCAGAGTTGTTCTTCACCTTCCTTTCGCAATTTAGACAGTTTCTGGTATAGCTGTGCGTGCTGTTCCTCCAGTTCAGCAACTACTTTTTCCGCAAAGCTCTTCTGGAGAGAAGTTAACTCAATCTTGCCATAAAACTTGTCCAGTTCAATCGGCTTGGCTCTTTTTGCGGACCGTGCTTTTCTATCGGATGCACTCCTTGTGGATGTTCTTTGCGCCATTGTTTTTCGCTTTGGCGCTTTTTCGGATCGGGCTACCTTTTGCGCTTTTGAAGCGCCTTTTTGCTGAGAGCGCATTTCTTCGACCTTTCGTGCAAGGTCTCCCCCCTTATAATATCCGATTGTCTTTAATAAGATAGCCCCCGTCACAACACAGACAATAAGAGCGATCACGAGTATTCCCGTTCTCATCTCCTCCTCCTTCTCAGGGCAATACACTTCAAGCGAGGATTATCAAAAACTCCAAAATGCCCTATGGACCTAACCTGAGGATATTGCCAATGCTTATTGTACCATTTGTCGGGTCGTATCGAGGAAACTGCCAGTAAGAAGGCAATTCCTTATCAATGCCCCTGTCAGGACCATAGCTTTGAATTACCCAGTAGCAGTTTTTATGCTCAACGTTACTGCCACCACCATCGAAGAATGTATTGCCTGGATGAAGCGGATCGTTCTTGGCCGCGTAATGATAAGTGTGCGGCTTGGTCTGATTAATCGGATCATCCCCAGGATCAAATAGGTCAGGGGGAAGCTGAGTCAAATAAGCAATAGGCGTAGTGAGCGGTCTTAGTTTTATAGCATTTGGGATGGCGGCTGTGCCCCAAACATCCACTAAAAAGGGGCTCTGATAATTTTCCGCCGGATAATTATTGTTATCGACGCGATAGGATTCCAAGCCCGTAGCAAGAGTGCGCAAGTCGGTTTCGGCCCGGGCTACTTTTGCGCGCACCTGTGCTTCAAGAAAATTCGGGAGCGCTATGGCTGCAAGAATGCTTATTATTGCAACCACTATGAGTAATTCTATTAAAGTAAAACCTTGGGGTGATAAGTGATTTGAAAATCTTTTTTGCATACGTTATCTACTCTGTTTGTTCCACCGAAACAATCTATGAAAATTAAGAAACGCCACAAGGCAAACTATCTCTCTTGGCTCGCCCCCAGAATCTTATCAATCTGCTCCAGCTCTTGTTTACGCAGTTGCCAGCCCGATCCGCGCACATTCTCCTTGAGCTGCTCAATGCGTCGCGCTCCGATTATTGCTGCTGAAATCTCCGGCCGACGCAGTATCCACGCCAGCGCCAGCTGCGCCATCGTCTTCCCCCGTTTCTTCGCAATCTTGCCCAACTGCTCCACAATGGCAAGATTCTCTGGCGTCAGCCGTTTGCGCAACACTGGATTCTCGGACGCACGCTGGCCCTTTTTCGGCGCTGCACCTTTACGGTATTTTCCCGTGAGCAATCCCTGGTACAGCGGACAATATACAATAGCGCCGATATCTTCCTCCGCGCACAACGGCAGCAGATCCGCTTCGATCTCGCGGCGCATTAAGTTATAGAGCGGCTGCACAGAATCAAACCGCGCCCAGTCATGTCGCTGGCTGATCATCAAGGCTTCATGCAACTGCGCTGCCGAGAAATTTGAACAACCCAGGTATAGAACCTTGCCCTGGCGCACCATGTCGTTCAACGCACACAGCGTCTCTTCCACTGGAGTCTCGGGGTCAGGCCAGTGCACCTGATAGAGATCAACGTAGTCCGTCTGCAAGCGGCGCAGGCTGGCATGGAGCGCCTCAAACAGATGTTTGCGCGACAGGCCTTCGCCATTTGGCCCGCCAAATATGCGACCTCGCGCCTTTGTTGCAATTACCACCTCTTCGCGCGGAAATACCGCCAGCGCCTTTCCGAGCATCTCTTCCGCGCTCCCGTCAGCGTATACATCCGCCGTATCGAACAGATTAATCCCCAGCTCAAACGCCTTGCGAATAATCTGAAGTGCTTCTTCCTCGCCAACTGTTTCGCCGAAAGTCAGCCAGCCGCCCAGCGCGATCTCCGATACCTTCAGTCCAGTGCGCCCCAACCGACGATACTTCATGCTTCTCTCCTCTTTAAAATAGAAATGCTACGGAGACACAGAAGCACAGCCTATTGAATTGTAAATTGCAAAGTGAAAATTACAAAATGAAAATTTTAAATTTGATATTTGCAGTTTTAATTTTACAATTTTTTCTGTTTCAGGACTTCTGTGTCTCAGTGGCTAAGTAATCAAAAGAACTCGTCACGAGCGCAGTTTCTTCGTCACTTGCGCAACCCGCTCACCCAGCGCTCGCGCAACCGTTAGATCAACATCAGTTGGCGCCTGATCTGCTTCGCGCCCCACCACTGCTGTAGCTCCGTACGGCGTGCCCCCTCGTGTGGTGCTCAACAGCTCCTGCACCGAATACGGAACCCCAACAATAATCATTCCGAGATGAAAGAGCGGAACCATCATCGTGAGCAATGTGGTCTCCTGGCCGCCGTGTAAGCTCGCGGTGCAGGCAAACACACCCGCGGGTTTGCCAATCGTCTTTCCCTGCGTCCAGAGTCCCCCTGTTTGATCCAGAAAATTCTTCAGCTGCGCACACATGTTTCCATACCGCGTCGGTGAGCCAAACACGTAGCCGTCAGCCTCTGCCAGCTCGTCCAGCGTCACAACGGGAACATCGCGTTGTGCCTCCTGCGCCTCCTTCATGCGCTCGTTCTGATCAATAATCTCCTGCGGCATGAGCTCCGCTACACGTCGCAGCAACACCTCACACCCCTCAACCCGCTTCGCTCCTTCTACCACAGCCTTCGCCATCTGATACGTATTGCCAAACAGGCTGTAATACACTACCAGAACTTTCATTGTCCTCCCTCCTTTCGTGCGCTATACAAACCAACTCACACACACATACCGGGCGCACACACTGCGACCTTTGAGGTGCTGTGGCACTACCTCACAATACTGAGAAACAACCCGTAGAGAGAGGTCTGCTGCTGGTTCGGTAGTCTAATTCACCAGGAGCTTCATGAGCTCACGGCAAAATGCCGGGATATCGCTGGGTTCCCGCGAGGTAATCAGGTTGCCATCCACCACGACCTCTTTGTCGGTATACTGCGCCCCTGCCGCAATCAGGTCGTCGCGCATCCCCTGCCAGCAGGTCGCGTTCTTGCCTTCCAGCAAACCGGCGGAAATCAGTACCTGCGGCCCATGACAGATTGCTGCAATCGGCTTGCGCTTCTGCATGCAGTGCTTGACAATCGTCAGAGCCGCGGCATTCAGCCGCACCTGCTCCGGGGCTTTGCCGCCTGGGATCACCACCCCCGCATACTGCTCGGGCTTCACGCTCTCAAAAATCAAATCCGACGTCACCACATATCCATGCTTTCCCTGAATCGTGCCGCGATTCGGTGTGGCGATCTCCACCTGGATACCAGCTTCCCGAAGGCGATAGTACGGACATAACAATTCAGAATCCTCAAACCCATCCGCACTCATAATAAGCACTTTCATTCCCGCTCCTCCTCAGCTTGCTCAGTACAGCAAACCCACCCCACCAGCCAGGCCTTCTCGAAATCTCGTGCTATGTACGAGTGACAAGCCGGGTACGTGCTTGGGAAAATAAATACCACGCCAGAGTTACTCGTCAAGCCATAAAAGCCCGAGGACTTTACAACTCCAGCGTGGTAGTCAGATTGCGTGGTGAACAGCTACTCCTCCACCAGAATTGACTCACTCGGACATGCCTCAGCCGACTCTCTGACCGCATCTTCAAATTCTTCTGGAACATCGCTCACCCTTGCCCGAGCAACTTCGTCCTCCATCTCAAATACATCCGGACAAATATCCACGCAAACCCCACACCCAGTGCATGTCTCTTTGTCAACCTCAACCTTCATTTCTTACTGACTCCTTTCCATAGTGAAATTGTATTGAACCCAATATGCCATCAGGCCTTCCTTCTTAATATAATCCAAGCGTCACCCCTTTCAAGCATCTTGCCGAGGATGCTTGCGCTGGAACAAGACAACACACGTTATAGCGTGCCTGGACATATGTTTTTCTTAAAAAATATCAGCTTATGCCCAATCAGAATCTGTTATTAAAATTACAAAACCCGAACGTCAATAATAATTACACCTTTTTTGCTCTATTTACTTTCCAGAAGCTACCGCTCAGACAGTTCGTCGGTTAGTCGGTTTGTCGGTTAAAACCCCTGATCTCGCGTGCGATTCACTGCTCACGATTAAATACACACCAGATCTTCAAAACAGTCGCCCTACTCGATCACGGGAATGTTCATCTCTTCGACCAGAACCTCGTCGAGATACAGAGTCCCGTTGGGCGCGTCATTTGGATCGAAATTCAGCAAGTCAAACCCGAGTTGTAAACTATCCGGCCCAGCCTCACCCGGCCAGGGATAGTAGAGAACGTATCTTAATGATAACCGCGTGGGCGAATGCGCACCATCTCCCACGCTGGATATCGTCTGCAGCACCCACTGTTTGCCCAGCCCTGTACCCATACGAAGTCGCACTTGAGGTACTACGGCTGCATTCTCCTGATCAGAATATAGCGTAAACGTAGTGCGATACAGTTTTGTCGCCCCACCAGTAAGAATTACATCCGCGGGATCATTCGCCCAAAACCCAAAAGTGTTCGTGTTGGTGATAGAAGCAAGAAATAAGGCCCCCGTATCGGGCCCTGAAAGCGGTGATGTGAATGGCCCTACTGCTCCTGAAAAGCGCCATCCTTCGCTCGACCGCTCAAACGTGTAGGTTTTAAGCCTGCTCGGCTCCGTCAGCGCATCTACCCCGATCCGCTCAACCTCAACCGCCTCCAGCTCGGCCCCAGTTCCCGCTATCCCCGGCGTTTCAAAACTCAAATGATCAAACGCCAGGAACTGATTTTCAGCATTCCATGTCGCTTCACTGTTACACACAGGAGCCGCAAAATAGAGATCATACACGCCCGTCTGTACTCCGGCTCTCTCAGACCCTGACACGCCACTAGTTTCTTGAACAACCAGGCTATTTGAGTATTGAAGACTCTGAGCGCTCACACGCAAACGAACTTGAGGCATCCAGCCGGAACCCTCCACCGGCTCTGCAAGATGCCACCGTACCCGGTAAAGCGAATCAGAAAAAGCGGGAACAATCTCCGCAGGACTCTGCCAGAAGCCAAAGCTTGGGATCGTCGCATCAGCCAGAATCACCAATCCCTCTGCTCTCGCTTGGCCCACGGCCTGCGCAAACGGTCCGTCTGGCGCATGGAACGTCCAACCCTGTTCTCCCTGCGCGAAGTCATAGGTCAGGCGCCGAAACGACTCATCCGCCCCCATATCATATCCCATGCCCCACGGCCGCGGATCCCCATCATAATCCACAACAGGCGCACCAACGCTGGTTCCTGCATCAATGCATGGTGAATCCCATGCCAGATGTAGATCGTCAGCCTCCAGGTTTGCAAATCGCGGATCCGTGCTGATATTGCCCTCCCCGGCATCCCCATCTGAAATACATGAGTAGCTGGCGTTGCACTGCAACAGATCATCCCCATTTCTCCAGATAATACAGTTCGTACTCAAGGCATTGCTGAAATAACTCGTGGCGATCCCGTACATGGCATTGTATGCTATTGTATTATTAATAAGGTTAACTGCGCTATACTGGGTGCAATAAACGCCGATGTCATTTCGCAGCATTATGTTATTATCCACCACTGGAGGAAAACTGAAAATCACTCCCAGGCCGAAGGTGCCGTTTCTCATGAACTGATTGCGCATAACCGCTGGATTCGAATAGGACAGCGTCATTCCACTCTGCTGATTCCGGGCAAAGCGGTTCTCTTCAATCCGGCCTCCGCTGAGGAATAGCGTCATGCCGTCCTCTCCACTTCCCACGACCTCATTGCGTTCAATTACCGGTGTGGAGGCCAGGATGTAGATGCCAATTCCCTGATTATCCTGGATGGTATTCTCGCACACTGTTGCACGTGATCTTCGAAGCATAATTCCATCGCCTCCATTTTGCGCCACACGGTTCCCGACTATGTCGGGCGATGAGTAATCTTCGCACACTACCCCATCCAGGGTGTTCGAGATAATCTGATTATCCACTATCAGTGGCGAAGATTCCATCCGACAGACGATCCCGTAGACGTTGTGCGCCACTATATTGCGCTCAAGCAACGCCGAGGCGTATTTACAGTATATCCCGTAGTATCCCCCGATCACCGTGCACCCGCTCAGAATTGATCCCCGCGCTGCTTTCACTACCGCCGACTCTGACGTTACCGACGTAGACATTAAAACTGTTGGGTGCGCATCAACGTCCCGCTCCCACGTCACCGGATCGTACCCGCCGTAAAGGTTCTCCCATGTGTCCATTCTGACCTGCTCAGCGTATACTCCTCCGGCAATATAAATCGTGTGCGGCTCCTCCAGCGATCCTGTGATGGAACCAATAGCATGCTGCACCGTGCACCACGGCGATGCCTGGGACCCGTCTCCTATCGAATCATTTCCACTTTTCGCCACGTAAAAATCGCCGGCCCACACCTCCAGTGCTCCTACGCATAACCCGACGATAAGAAAGCACACCAAGCTCCACGGCCAGATAGATCCCTGGGCCACTCGCCAACGCTCACACTGGCTCTCGTGCGATTCCATCAGTTCACGGCCCTTCCACGTAATCGCCTGCGAGGAGCACGCGACTACATTGCTTTAATCATGTGCTGATCTCCAAAAAAGATGTTGCCCCAAGCCAACTTTCCATATAGAAAGAATTCAGACAGAACAGCAAACTGCTTCACATATTCATACTTTGTGATTCTTCACAAGAAATTGCGCAAGGGATGACGATTGATCTCAATCCGCGTATATCTGCGTACATCTGCGGTTTCATATTTAAACCGCAGCACAGAAGACAAGAATAAAACAAGGGGGGATACACATGAAAAAATTTATCGTTCTCGTTATTCTCGGTGCGATTGGCTACATGATCTACATTAATACACGCGCGCCAGAGAACATCCGCATGCAGAACGCGATCTCACGACGCTGGTTTAGCAAAGTTACCAATAGAACCCCTGAGCTGATTAACATCGTCAGTCATTTCGAAGTGGACACCGATCTCTCCACGCGTGTCTATCTCACGCGTCAATACGATATGCTCGGCGATAGCCAGATGGGCTTTCTTAGTGGAGTCGTATTACTCATCCGCCAGGAATCTTCTAAACACGAGGCCGGCATCACTTTCATTCTGAATGACAGAACGGTGGCAGAAAAAGCAGCAGGTGACCCAAAGGACGCTATTCAGATCGTCCGATAGCAAACCCCCATACTGTCTCTTACGGGTCAACGATATTGCACCCTTGCTAGCCACTCATGGTCCGCCTCAAACTTCCTCCAGCTCGTATTCCATTGTGCCCAGGCCGATCCGCTGGCCGTGACGCAACTGGATTCTGTCGTCGACTTTCGGATAGGCTAATTCCCGCAACTCCTTCCCTGACCGTTCGCGAATGAGATCCAGCGATGCTGTATCAATGGCCACGAGATCCGTTCCCCCCAGAATTCCAATATCCGCGCAGATCGGTTTACCCGTATCTCCCATACAATCACAATCCTTCGTTACATGAAGAAGGAAGTTCAGAAACCCGACTTTCCCCTTTTTCATAATGATCACACCGTAAGCGTACTCGGCTATTTTCTCCTGGAGCACGCGCGAGGAGGTTTTCCAGTTATATTGAATTGCCCCATAGCGACACACCGCCAGGCACTCTCCGCACCCGATACAAATAGCCGAATCAATACGTGCTGCCTTTGCCTCCAGTGCAATTGCCTGGACTGGACACCATTGTACACATTCCCCACACTTCGTGCATACGCTGGGCTTCACTGCTGGCTTCATGTCCGAGTGCTGAGCCATCTTCCCTTTACGTGTGGCACAACCCATGCCCACGTTCTTTATCGCCCCGCCCAATCCTGTTGCCAGATGGCCCGTCACGTGCGTCACAACAATCAAAGCGCCTGCCGACACTATCTCCGCCGCAATCGGCACCTGCGGGAAATGTACGCCAGGAATCTTGGCACGGATTTCATTCCTCCCCAGCAAACCGTCGCTGATGATTACTGGCGCTCCAACCCTGCCCATACTAAACCCGTGCGCTTCCGCCTGATGCAGATGATCCACCGCATTGCTTCGCTCGCCCACATACAATGTGTTCGTATCAGTGAGAAACGGCTTCCCACCACTTTTTTTGACTTGTGTCACAACGGACTTCACAAACGCCGGCTTTACGTAGCCACGATTCCCTTTTTCCCCAAAATGCAGCTTAATGCCAACCAGGGCGTTTTTTTCCACACAGGCGCTGAGTCGCGCTTTCTCATACACCAGCTTCACCTTCTTGGCAATAGAGGCCACCGGCTCATTCTTGCGAACAGCTGCAAAATAGACTCGTGATCCTGCCATTGTTCCTCCTCCCGGACGCGAGTCGTCCGATTCATCTCATACGCAAATCGCTTTGCGCTCCTTACGGTACGCTAAAAGTAATAAATGCTACAGATTTTCACCCCGTTTTTCAAGAAAATCACATGCAAAATCGTCACTGCTTTACCTGTAAGATCCAATGGTACTTCCTCATACAGGACTGTCAATCTCAGAGAAACGCAAGGAGGAGAGCCCTGCCCCAGCAGAGCCTCCGACTGGAAAGAAGAGGCAGGCGGGCTTATTTCTCCGACTGAATATTGAACACTGTCGTCAGATTTAGCATTTCAATCACACGAGCAACATGCTCGTTCAGGTTTTTCAATACCAATGTCTTCCCATTTCGTTTCATACGCTCATGAATCTCAAGCAGCATGGCTGCACCGCCGCTGTCAACGTAGGGAACCCCCTGTAAATCAAGGATAACCACACCTGAAATAGGGAGCTGAAAATGAGCCTTTAACAGCTCCTCTTTTACGGGTTGACAGTTCCCGCCCAGGAGCTCGTTTTGCAACTTCATCTCAACACAGTTCTCACCCTGCCCAACCCCAATCGCTACGTCTCGGAGCGAGCCGCGCCGCCGCTCCTTGCCTTTGTGCGGTTGGCGTGACCGCCGGCGGTCCGCCCGACTTCGCCGTCTGCCAACATCAGCCATTGTCCCACCTCTTTAGCGAAATTATTCCAGTCAGCACAGCCTGTCCTTTAACGCACCTGCATTCGCACCGCAGAACAACCCTTTTCCAACCAATAGTACCTTACTAATTCTTCTTTACCACCCTCATCCAATCGAAGTCAATTCGATTTCTCTAACTCCACGAATTATACCAGGCAACCACCATGAGCAAACGCTGCGAACGCTACTATCGCAGGGTCACTCAAAATCTTCTTCCATCAGTCGCTGCGCAACACTCTCTTGCAGCTTGGCCAGCCTGTCCCGCAATTCAGCATACGTCTCAAACCGAAGCTCCATCCGATACATTGTCCCCTCAAAATAGGGCGGAGCATGAAGCGCAGTGCCCGGCGCGAGCCCCAGCCGCTTGACTACTGACTGAAACTGCCGTTCCTTCTCGCTAAGCCGGGGATAGCGTAGCCGCTTCAGGTAGTCGCGCACCAATGCCGCCTTTTGTGGGACAGATAGCTTTGCGTTTTTCAGGATTCCCCGAAGAGCGGATCCCTGCACGAGCTGCATAATGCTGATTTTATCTCGCCGGCTACTTTCAAAACAAAGCGAGAAAAATTCTTTCTGAAGATTCACACCCAGCCGCAGCTGCTGAAACAGATCAAACAATGCGCGTCGCTCGGCTGGTGCAATCCGCAAAAATTCACCCCCAACACTCATAGCTAACTCCTCACGAGCCACTGCGAGCCTCAGCGATTTACTCAGTCGCAACAACTGGACGTAACGCGTATACACCTCGCCACTCGCTCCCAAACCCAGAACCGGAAGATACTTCTCAATCAGCTGCCCACGCGTAAAGAATTTGCCGAGTCGCTCCAGCGCCCTCGCTATTTCAATCGGGTTCAATCTCCGTGACGCAACCGCATCATGCACGCCCATTAGCAGCATCTCCTGCTCTTTTAAGCCCGACACCAGCACGCGACACAAAATCTCCTTTTGCCCCAATGCCCGGCACGCCCCCACTCGTTGAAACCCAAGCACAACCTGGTAGCGTCCTTTTCGATCCAATTCTCGCACTACCGGCGGATTGAGTACCCCTACCGCACGAATTGATTCCCGCAATGCTTCAACAGGACGACCGAAACTTATCCGAAACGTCTCGTCACGCAGATCAATCGAGGCTAGCGGAATCTGTCGCTCTTTTGTCCGCACCATGAGCATGTCCTTTCTTCACTCGCACAATAGCAGTTCCCCTGAAGATTCGCATTACTCCCTTGCACAGACTGTATTATTTTCTTTGTCCCTACGACACTATCCATCGCATAGGCAAAACGTCAATACGGAATTAAATGAATTCTTGTAATGCCAAACCGTGTCCATTGGATTCTTATTTTAATAGACGTTGTAGGGGCAGGTTTCAAACCTGCCCCTACCTTGCCGTTTTTTTGTTGCACATCTCACCTATGCTTGCTCTAGTTACCGCAATTTAAGACTGCAAAACGCTGGATTCGTGCCCGCATATGTCAACACGTCAGTTGTTGCGGCGTGTGACCGAACGACGCGCGGCTCAGTTTCTATTTCTCGTTCCCAGACAGGAGGCATCCGCCTCATTATCCAATGCGCTACCTGGCACTAGCAACATTTCTTCTGGTATACGCGTTGTTTGTCATTCTGCCCAGACGGCGGGCCCACGTCGCCATAGCGGGCGCATTGTTTCTCGTGGTCTGCGGGGTTCTCACGCCCAAATCAGCGGTTAGCGCTGTCAACTGGAACGTCATAGGCATCTTCGTTGGCACGCTTGCGCTCGCCGAAATATTCTCCTATTCACGCATGCCTGCGTATCTGGCTGAGCTCCTGGTCAACGCGGCTGGTCGCACGTCCTTGGCCATTCTTTTTATCTGTGGCCTGACCAGTTTCATCTCTGCATTCGTCGAAAATGTCGCCACGGTCCTCATCATTGCACCTGTTGCCCTCTCCCTTGCTAAAAAACTTAAAATTTCCCCCGTCCTGCCTATAATCGCTATCGCTGTGTCTTCGAATCTCCAGGGCACAGCCACCTTGATCGGCGACCCACCCAGTATGATCCTTGCTGGCTTTGCCAAAATGACATTTAACGATTTTTTCATTTATCACGGCAATCCGGGAATTTTCTTCGCCGTTCAAATAGGGGCAATTGCATCGTTTATTGTCCTCTACCTCTTCTTCCGGCGCCACAGTGAGCGCATCTCCCTGGAACGTAAAGAGCGCATCATCACCTGGATCCCCACTATCCTGCTCACCATCTTTATCGTTTGCTTGGCGTTCTCGTCCTTTATTGACCCTGAATTTCGCTTCCTTGCAGGTGTCATCAGCATGTCTTTCGGCCTCATTAGTCTCATCTGGTACGTCTGGTCAGTCAAAGGAGACGGCGTCAAATTTGTTAAACGCCTTGACTGGAATACGACACTATTTCTGATCGGTGTTTTTATCGTTGTCTATGGTATAACGAAAACTGGCTGGCTTGTGGTGATCGCCGATGCCCTGGGTGCTCTGGCGGGCAATAACGTGCTGTTCATGTTTCTATTGATCATTTCCATCTCCACGTTGATCTCGGCCTTTGTGGATAATGTCCCATACCTCGTGGCAATGATCCCCGTAGCACAACGAGTGGCTGCTGATCTGGGCGTCGACCAGCCTCTGATTCTCTTTGCCCTTCTGATTGGCTCGTGTCTTGGCGGCAACATTACACCAATTGGAGCCGCTGCGAATATTGTCGCCATGGGCACTCTCAGGCGTCAAGGCTACGTCATCCCATTCCGCACGTTTGTCAAACTCGGCCTCCCCTTCACCCTTGCTGCGGTCTCCAGCGCCTCTCTTTTCCTCTGGCTCGTCTGGCGCTACTAAGAGCAGCTAACAAAAAGAAATATCAAACCACGACTGCACCAGGTGCAAATTCAGAATGTATGGGGCGGGTCACCCCTACTCCCCTCCGCTCTTAGAGAGGCAGACCTGGCACAACGCACTCTTGCAGCCCTGCGCAGGCCAGGGCCGAGCCAAACAGTGCTTGACATTCATCACATTAAGCAAATAAACTCTAAAATTGTCTTTCGTAAGAACACAATGAGAATACTTCAATAAATCTCTGCCATATGGGCCCATAGCTCAATTGGTAGAGCCACCGGCTCATAACCGGTAGGTCCCTGGTTCGATTCCAGGTGGGCCCACTTTCTGCCCGCTTATACAGACGGGATGATTGCAGCGCGCCCCCGGCGCAGTAAATTTCTGAATTCCGGATGGAACTGGTTTGATTCAGATGGAATCAGCGGATACGGCTTAAATCATTGATGCCCCTTACTCTCGAACAACTCACTGTCATTGTTGATACCCTTGCTCCCTTTACCTACGCCTCATCCTGGGATAACGTTGGCCTTCAACTCGGAGAGCCCGATGCTCCGATCCGCCGCGCACTTGTGACCCTTGACGTCAGCCCCGCGGTGGTCCAGGAAGCCCGCAGGAAGCGCTGCGACGCCATTATTTCCCATCATCCCCTCATCTTTCATCCCATGAAGCAAATAGTGCCCTATGCCTATCCTGGGAGCCTGGTAATAAAACTCATACGATACGGTGTGGGTGTGATTGTCGCCCACACCAACCTCGACAAGTCCCCCAACGGGATGAATAAAGCCCTAGCCGATGTGCTAGGGCTTTTTCATTTGAAGCTATTCCAGCCAGAATGCCACGCTACCCACGTTAAATTTACCGTCTTTGTCCCCAAAGGCTACGAGAACGACATTATTAACGCTATTGACCGTGGCGGCGGCGGCGCTATTGGTCTTTACAGCCACTGCACATTCCGCACGCCCGGCCTCGGTACGTATGTTCCACTTGTCGGAGCAAAGCCCTTTAAAGGCCGAAGCGGCAAACTGGAGGTGGCTGAAGAATATCGCCTGGAAGCCCTTGTGCCGAAATCGCACATTCCCTCGGTAATCACAGAAGTCATTCGCGCCCATCCCTACGAGGAGGTTGCTTACGACGTCTACACCCTTGAGCCTACCCAATCGTCCTTCAGGATGAATCCTTTCCTTCAGGATGAATCCTATGGGCTAGGGTATGTTGGTCATCTGAAACAGCCAATGCAGCTTGAGGCATTCGCAAAAAAGGTGAAGACCGCACTAAAAACCAAGACGCTGGCAATCGTTGGCTCACCACGTGCCCGCATCAGAACTGCGCTTGTCTGCGCAGGCAGTGCCAATGAGCTCATGCGCTCGGCATCCGCGCAGCAGGCCGACGTAATCGTCACTGGCGAGCTCTCACACCACGCTGCTCTGGAGGCGCAGACACTGGGCCTGAACGTCATCGCGGCCGGACATTTCGCCTCCGAGTGGCCAGTGGTACCTCATCTGGCCAGACTCTTACGAAGCAACTCCCAAATCAAACAAGCACGAGTGGCGATTGCCGTCTCGGCTGCAAACACTCCTCCTATGGCGTGCGGCTAGGCAAAAGGACAGTCTAACCAAAGGATATGTACTGATGCTTGAAGACATCAAACAGCTCCTCGTCCTTCAGAATCTCGATCAGCAGATTCTCGCCATTAGAGATGAATTGAAGCTCTACCGGCCTCAGCTCGAGAATCTCAAACGGAAAGTACAGGAAAAGAAAGAGCAAATTGACGGGCTTTCCCAATCAGGGACCAGTTCCCTCAAAGAGCGGCGCCGTATGGAGGCTGAAATCGCTGACAAGGAATCCCTCATCCAGAAATATCAGCGCCAGCAGATGGAGGTGAAAACCAACAGAGAATATCAGGCTCTTACCACGGAAATCGGCAATGTCCGCACTCAGATCGAGACCCTGGAAGATCAGATACTCGCCCTCCTCACCCAGGAAGATCAGCAGAAGCAACAGATGGACCAATGTAAAGAAGAACTCACACGCATCGAAGAGAAAACTACCCGCGAACGTCAGCGCATCGAGGGAATCATTCAAGAGAAAAAGACAAGCCTTGACCAGCTCAAGAAGGAACGTAGAACGCACATCACTCAGCTTAATCCCGACGTGCGCGACATTTACCACCGCCTTGTCGGCCGCTATCCCGGCTCAATTGTTGTTCAGGTAGTAAACGGATCATGCGGCGGCTGCTATATGCAGCTCTTGCCCCAGCTGCTCGTGGAGGTGCATCAAGGCAAGGAGATCAAGCGCTGCTCCCGCTGCGCACGCGTGCTGATCAGCGAGGAGGCTCCACAATTACCCGAGTTGTAGGGACAGCTTTCAAACCTACCCTTACTTCGGACTATCCCACCGTGCCTTACCATCCATAGGCTCAAAATTCTGTTTGATATTTCACCTGTATCACAGTATGGCTTGAAATAATTCGCTGATTGGGCACTCCGCGCCCTTTCTGTGCAACGGAAATGTAAAGCCAGCAGCAAAAAGAGATTTAGCAATTACCAGGGCAGACATTATCAAGCTAACCGAGAAAGCTTCGTGCGCTGGGTGAGCATCCAAGCTCGGCTTGCCCGACCTGATGCACGTGTTGCATCACCTACCGCACGTAAGCGATCCGAATGTCCTCGTTGGCTTTGAGCCGGCGGATGATGCTGGTGTCTATAAGCTCAGCGACCGCCTGGCTATAATCCATACCACTGATTTCTTTCCACCCATCGTTGATGATCCCTGTACGTTTGGCGGCATCGCCGCAGCTAATGCCCTGAGCGACATCTATGCTATGGGCGGCACCCCACAGACCGCGCTCAATATCATTGGCTTCCCCAAGAAGATCTACCCGCCAAAAGTCCTCAGTGCTATCCTGCGCGGCGGAATGGATAAGGTCACAGAAGCCGGCGCCGCCGTTATTGGTGGCCATACCCTTGAAGCTCCTGAACTCTTCTACGGCCTCGCTGTGACCGGTACCATCCACCCCCGCAGAATTATCACCTGTGCCCAGGCCCGGCCTGGTGATATCCTGATCCTGACCAAGCCCCTTGGCGTAGGCCTCGTGACTACTGGACTCAAGCTCCAGGCCATTCCCGCACGAAAACGCAAGCATGCGCTCACCACAGTCTGCAACTCCATGCTTCAGCTCAATAAGCTCGCCTCTGAGCTGATGATTCGCCACCACGCCCATGCCTGCACTGACATTACAGGCTTCGGTCTCATCGGCCATGCTTACGAAATGGCCGACGCCAGCCGCGTCAGTATTCACCTCCAGTCAAGCAATATCCCTTACTTCCCCGAAGCGCTCGACATCGCGCGTCAGGGACTCTATACGCGCACATCCATCTCCAACAAGGCCTACCTGAAGAAAAAACTTCGTTTCGCCACATCAATTGAACCTGCTTTGCAAAAACTCCTCCTCGAAGCTGAGACCTCTGGCGGCTTGCTCATCGCGCTTGCACCCAGGAATGCAACGCGCCTGCTCGCTGCACTCCACAAGCATGGCCTCACCAGCGCTCGTATCATTGGAAACATTGTGAAGGGGACAAAAGGCAGGATTCGCGTTGCCTGATCAGGAGGAAAAAAAACAGCCCCCGCGCAGTAGAAATCAAGCCTGAGGAAACCAAGCGATTTTACAAGTTACATAAGAAAGATTACTTTGAGCCAGAGACAGTTGATATAGGCCAGATTTTTATAGAAGTACCACCTGAGGGAACAGATGAAGAACGCCACCAGGCCAGGAAGAAAATTGAAGCTACCTGGCAGGCACTCGAGCGGGGAAAGCCATTTGAAGAGGTAGCCAAACGGTATTCCGAAGCAGAGAGTGCTGAGTTCCACGGACGCGCTGGGCGATTACCAAGTACCGCGCTCGTATTTGTCAGTTGTCCGCTGAGTGCGGAAAATGTTACCCAAGCTGACGGTTCCATTGGTCGGGTCGTAATTAAGATAAACTAGATTGGCCGGTTCGTTATACCATAACCTATCCGGGCCTGGAGAATAGAACAACCATAAACCAGCATCATCGGCACGATTGCGAAGGGCCGGACCATCTATCGCTGATTGGAAGAAATACGGATAGTTAAAGTAAACAAAGCGATGACTGACTTCCGGGGGAGCTCAATCTAAGTATTGTTCATAATCTATAAAAGGGTCGTGAGGAAGCGAAGTAAGATAAGCCACAGGGGTGGTCAAATAACTCGGTATTCTTGAGTGGAAGGGTGGCTCGACCAATATGCCCCAGGTTCCGCCGGTTCCCACATCAAACATTGGCGGGTAGGCGTTCCCATCAACCCTATAGCTCTCGAGGCCCGTAGCAATAGTCCGCATGTCCGCCTTGCACCTCGAAACTTTGGAACGAATCTGGGCTTCCAGAAAGTTTGGTATTGCGATCGCTGCCAAAATCGCAATGATAGCCACGACGATTAAAAGCTCAATGAGAGTGAACCCTACCATCTTCTTCATACACATCCCTACTTTCTCTCTAAAATTTGCTTCCTAAGCACATACTAATTCTAGTATAATAGACTTCTACGCCTGCGTCTCCACGGTGTCAAGTAAATTTCTCTAGCGTTACTCCAGAATTCTTCGCACCTGGGGTCATCAGCCTTGTGACCTATTTTGTTTGACGCCTGCCACAGAAACCCTAGAGCTTCAATAAGTAAAAAGATTATTCATTTGATTTTCTGCCTTGATTGCCTCAAAACGCTGAAAGTGCATAGGTCGAAGACGGTGATAAAGGCTGCCGCAACAATAATGACAAGTCCCATTAGCCCCAATATTTCAACGAAGGCAGAAGCAAAGGCAAATGGTGCACGCACGAATACCTGCATCAACAACAACATAATGATAACTCCCCCAAAATAGCTGCGGGGGGAGCGATTAGTCTGAAATAAATCCCACCGGTTTTGAACATTAAGCCATAGAAAGTAGAATACGCCTATAATGAACAACTGGCCTGACAACGTGCGTAAAGTTGCAGAGTGGGGGATGAGATGAAAACCAAAGATAAGCATCTGAATCATAAATAACCCATGAATAAATAGAATTTTTCTGCTAGGTTTGAACTTCATCAGCGGCAGCAACAATAGCATGAGCGCAGCGCCTGCGTAAACTCCAGTACATCGTTGACAAAAGGCTAAAACAACGCCGCCAGGCGCCCAACAACGCGCAGCTTCCTGATGGCAAAGGTGCGAAAATACTAAATCGGCTATATCATGTATCATTTAAGACTCTCTATCAGATCGGTTACCACAATAATGGCTGAGACATTGAGCAACTCCAGTATGTTCATGGCCTCGAGGGCAATGCAAACGTTACCGCAGTTTGCCTCTGAGGTTCCCCTCACCCTACCCCTCTCCCCTGAGGGGAGAGGAGCAAGGTGAGGTTGGAAATGCGCCTCGTGCGTAGGGATTACCTGCTTCATGAAATGCTAACTCATTTGAAAAAGAGTATCATTTAATTCTCACCCCGGTGTTTCGCCAGCTCAGCCCCTGGAGGATGAATAAAAGTAACCTTGCGCTCTTCGGTAGTTAAATCTATCAGACATAAATACCATCCTTCGCCAGCAACAGAGGCAGCCAGGTACTTTTCGTTTGGCGAAAGGGAGAAATGACAAGGGACCACCTCTTCATCAATGCTCTTATCCTCAAACCGTATTAACTTAACAGACCCGTCACCAATATGTATCTCAGCAATGACAACGTAATCCTCGTCATCCTCATCCTCAACTGGAAGCCCTAACCATAGAACAGTTCCTTCTGGATTCCACGCCGCTGCCAGCATAGGGTTGGCACCTTCACCATCTTCAACTCTTATAGATTCAGGGAGCCCTACTTCTTTAATGATTTCGCCTTTTTCATTTAATACCCTCAATGTCGGTCCATCTTCACTCTCCTTTAGATAAGCAAATAATGTTCTCTTTTCAGGAACTGCCAGTATCGGCATAACTGATTCTTCTGCTTCTTCCTCTTGTGCTTCCTTTAAACGAACCGTAAAGAGAATGCTCTCTTTGTAAAAAAATCTTGTTCGTATTTTCCCAAAAGTCATTTCATCGTCAGAATCAAAGCCTTTGACAAAGAATAACTTCTTGCTATCCCCAAAAACAATGGCTTCCTCACATTTTCTCCACTTCCCCTTCTTTATATCCACTCTATAAGAGCCGTCCAGATCATCACTATCTTGCCCTCCGATGATCCAAATCCAGCGCCCTCTTTCCAGAATTATTGGATAAAGAGAAGAAAGGCCGGAAACACCCGGAACATTAATTTCCTTAATCTGTTTTGTCTCTTTGGTTTGGATATTATATTTGGAGACTTTCATTATTTTATCTTCTTTTTCCTTATCGGAGCGCCCTGAGCTGGTGGTATCGGAAGACGCTGAAATATAGATCAGCTCATTGCCTTTTTCAGGCCAAAAGACTTCAATGGGAATATAGGCGTCCTTTCCAGACTCTTCAGTCACCTCAATGATAGATTGATTTTCCCTGGTGTTTAAATTATAGATTGCAATGCCGCACAATTCATCGCCATTACGTTCATCCCAATATACATATGCAATTTTGTCGCTATGTGGACTCCATGCAGGGCGACAATAAATACAATAAATTCCAATGGCAACCAGCGCAACTACTGCCAATAGTCTGGATGTAATTTGATTCTTCATGATAGTCCCCTCTCGTAAGAAAAAATTTGATCCAAAATTTTGAAGCTATCTCTGAAAAATTAATCCTGAGTTAATGAATAATCGTTTTTCTACTACTCACGCACTTTGGCAATTAATTAATGAATGGATAGGGTGATTTTTCAGCGCCTCTGTTATTTTTCCACATGCTGCACCTCAGTCAAGCGAAATAATAGAAGTGTTAGTGTTAGTGTGTTTCTGCTTGCGTTGCCGGATTGCTTTGGTAATATAGAAGTCTTTGAGGCTGTTGGGGCAATGTGTGCAAAAAATGAGGGCATCTGAGACATTCCACTCACAATTATTTTTAATCTGCCCTCAAAGAAGCAGCCTGATGGAAAACAAACATATCATTGACTGATTCAAAACAGAGCGGCGGACAGAAATCCATCCGTATTGACCATAACCACCATATTTTCAACAAACTACAACCACTATAACGATTGGTTCATTTCTTGCAGATAACCAAATAACAATCTGAGGGAGAATAGCATGCTAACAAATTTTGTATCCCGATCCGGCCGATACGCAGGCAGCAGTACTTCAAAAATGCCCGGGGCCAGGCTCGGTCTAAGCGCGCTTCTGACTCTGATGTCTGTATTGTTCGCAATACACGCACCCATAGTGCATGCGCTTCCATTTTCAAAGGCCTCTCATCCCGCTGATGAGGCCACAACTACCGTGGCTGTGCAACCAGAGTTCTATAGCACAGATGCACAATTGCGTCGCCTGATTAATGAGGCGCTGGCCCGCAATCCCCAGCTGCGCGAAACTGAAGCATGCTGGAAAGCCAGTATCGAGAAAATTCCACAGGTCAAGGCCTTGCCTGATCCGATGCTGACTATCACACAATTCATCGAGAGTGTCGAAACGCGCGTTGGCCCGCAGCGCAACATCCTGGCCCTCTCGCAGGAGTTCCCCTGGTTCGGCACGCTCAGCCTCAAAGGCAAGATCGCACTCCATGATGCACTGGCTCACGCCGAGCTCTACAAGGCGCAGCAACGCGAAATCATCCGCCGCATGAAAAACACCTATTACGACCTCTACTTCATCCACATGGCCATCGCCATCACCCGCGGTGATCTTGAGCTCCTGCAGCGCTTCGAAAACATTGCGGCCACACGCTACGCCACCGGCAAAGGCATCCAGCAGAACGTCATTAAAATACAAACGGAAATTACCAAAGATCAGGATTGCCTTCTCCTGGCCTGCGCTGGGTAAGAAGCTCCTGACCGTAGAAGTAATTTCGACTTAGCTTCGTATATGATTCGTCAAGCTCTGATAATGTCTGTGAATAGCCGGTGAGATTGTAATAGTCTGTCAAATACCGCGTGGCAGGATCAGAGTCATATTTTCTACTTACCCGCGTGCCATTGTCATCGTAGCCAAAAACAACCGTATGATTCGGGCTATAGAGCTCTACCTTTGTTAACCGATTTTCACAGTCCCAGAAGTATTCCCGTTTTACGGCGCCGCTCTGCTTCTCATACCTCAGATTGCCAAATTCATCATAAACATACGTAATCGTCCCATCGCTGATCAGCTGATCGAGCGAGTTGTAGGTATACGTCGTGGTGCTTCCATTAACGGTCTTCTGCGTGCGATTACAGGCGGGGTCGTAGACATAGTCATAGGTAGTAGTTCCACCGCCTGTTACTACTCGCGTCGCACCATCAAGTCGCTTCTGGTCATCGTATGCATATGACCCGGTAACATCGCTCTCGCCGTTGCGCTTCTCAAGAAGTCCGGTGACAAGCCCGCGGCCATCCCGCGTATAATCAAGAAAGAGAAGTTCTGTTGCATCTTTTTCGTGGGTGATGGTATCAATATTGCCGCGATAGTCATAGGTATAGCTCACCGTGGTCTGGTTCGGACGCGTTATACCCGTTCGTCTGCCAATGGAGTTATACGAATACGCGACAATTTCGTTAGCATCGCCAGTGGCCGAGAAACCCTTACTCTTTACGATCTTCAGGTTCCCCAGGGCATCATAGAGGTAGGTGACGTCAACACCGCTTGAAGACTTTACACGGGTGAGCTGGCCATAATCATTATGTTCATACTCAATCGTCCCTTCAGGAGTGGTAACCCCACTCACTCGCCACGTCAACGGATTATAACTAAACTGCCGAAAATATACCGGACCCGTAACTCCTGACTTAAACACCTCAACCCGGTCAAGCAGCCCATCATTGGGCCGATACGTATACTCCTGCCGCGTCCCATCGCTGAAAATCTTTTTAGCGAGCCGACCATAGAACGGATCGTACTCAAACTTCGTCCACCGCCTGACATCGATCGTCGTACTCTCGACACTCTCCGCAATCCCTTCCTTCTTCTCTATAATGTTACCATTAACGTCATAGACATATTCCACCACCATGTGTTTTTGATACAGGTCAGTATTGTTAGCATCGTCAGACTCTGGACTGAACTCCCGCCACAACCGTCCTTTAGTGTCGTACTTCTTTGTCAAAGAACAATATGCAGATTAGATGGCTTTCCCTCCCCACTCGCATTGTTTTACCAGCTTATCACTGGCTTACACTTCCTTGGCTTTCATTATCTTCGTTTTCGTCTGTCTTTAGCTTCATATTCAGGGGGAATGACTAGGTTACGCGGGCGGGAATACCAGGCTGGCTTTAACCATTGACGTCTGAACCATTTCTTTCCCAGAACCTTCTTAATTTCCTTCTTTAGTTTCTTTCCCTCAGCTTTCACATAATCTTGGTATTTTGGGGTCAATATTAAAAGGATACTTCCATCGGGTAATAACCGTTTCTCGTGACACGGCAGCCCCTCAAATTTTTCACGTCCGATCATTTCAACATACTCAGGACCAAACAAAGTAACCCAGTATACATCGGCCAATTTTTCATGGATACATGCCCCTCCCGGCCTCTCTTCATACCGGTGAGCGATATAACCATAAGAAGCTTCTGTTGGCTCCACCAATTTTACTGCACATTCAATCAATGCATTCATCCTTTTTTCTGTAATCTTGCTAGCCGGAAATTCAATCCATATATGTCCACAATGGAATATATACTTGCTAATACCAAAATTAGATAATAAATCAATCTTTACTTTTATTAACCTTGATCCGCCCAATTCCGGAGATGTTATGGAAACATCAATACATTTGTCTCGAGTTTCGAATCCTTCTACTTGAATATCTTCGTCTTCTCTCTCCCACTCTAAATCTATAAACTCATCAAGTTTAACCTCTCTTTCTTCGGGTACAGTTTTTTGTAGCTCAGGGTCGGCACCATATTCGTCCATATCTTTTCCCTTCCAGAACCCATCATCTGTTGTTAAAATCCAATCTTCCCAGTGAAATGAATCCAATATGGCTTTAACAATTTGTCTCCCTGTAGAACGAGACATTATATCCTTGCAGAAATATAAACAAAGTGTAATATTATCATGCTTATATTTTTTATTAGCCATTTCTATTTATAATCTCCCCCAGTCAAAAATATGAATTTTTACTTGTTTTTCTTTAAATATTTTTGCAGCTCTCCTTATAAATTCCTCCGGGATATCACCCCTTGTAAAGTGCCATTCAATTCTATTAACGGCACTCCCCTTTAACATAGCAGCATCTTTTACAAGTTGACGCTCTGTCTGTTTCCATAATCTCTTATTTGCCAGCACTTTTTCAGCCCATTCTCGCGTCCAATGCTTTACTTCAGCAGCTCTTCCTGCACCCAATAACCACCTGAAGTTAAGGTCTGGTATCCGTCTTCCAAGCCCTGGACCAATATTTGAATATGTCACTGCGCGTATTCTTGAAAACGGAAATGTCTTTCCGTAAAATGTTCTAACGAAGTCCTCTGCAACCTTTCCACTTTTTCTACCATAACGTGTTAACAATTCCCTATACGCAGCATTAAGTTTTCCAAACCTGGACAGCAATGGTCGGCTACGAATAACTGTAGTACCCTTTATGAAGCGATAGATAAGCCCGAACTTAGTTGCTAATCTCAGCAGAAAACCGCCAGCCAAATAGATTGCCATACGAAGCCCTACATCAATAAGAGAGCTTTCTCCTTTAGCCCACTGCCACCAGACCCTCGATATGTCGTAAGCAGTCCACGAAATCAAAGCAAGGTTTATCAACGTATTTACTGCTGATAAACAATCTGCAATAGTAAAGGCTCCTGTCGGATCTTGTAAATTCAAGGGATTACAGGCAGCATATCCATAAAGATTGCCGAAGTTGCCTGGGAAATCGAAGGTCGGGTCAGCGGAGAGCCATGCGGCCAGGGAAGTACTGAGCCAACGAGCGCGGTGATATTGAAGATTTAAATTTGCGTCGTAGTATTGGCCCGTAAAATGATAGTTTGTCAAAGAGCTGGTGCCGCCAATAAGCTCGCCGTAAGGCGAGAAGTCCATGGCGGATGCATCATAGGTATTACCATATATACCACCACTGACATTTGTCAAGAGGCGACTGCTGCCGAGGTGGTCGCTATGAAGAAAAGCGAGTTCGTCATTTGATGGATTCTCTGGGTCAAGGTAGTCCGTGGCGCCAGAGCGCTGAGCAAGAGGGTCAGACCCATAGTAATAATTTTGGGAAATTTTGGTCCCGGTTTTGTCAACTTCAGCAAGAGTCTGTGAATAGCCTGTGAGGTTCTGGTAGTCAGTCAGGTAGCGGATGTACTCACCATCATTATCACCACCAGTCACACTACGGCTAACCCGGCTCCCTTGATGGCCGTAGCTGTACTGCACCCTCTGGAGCAGGGCATCAGCGCTATCATAAAACTCTACCTCCTTTAGATGGTCATCGACACTCCAGGCATATGTCTGATAATCACCGTTACCCTTTGTCTCCTTGACCAACCGACCGTATTTATCATAATCATAACTTGCTGTGCCCGCGGACAGGAGCTGGTCAAGAGAGCTGTACTCGTACTCAATGGGTACACCGTCAACAGTCTTCTTCGTCCGATTCCCATTGCGGTCGTATTCGTAATCGTAATCTCGAACGAGGTTGCTATATTCCGCGCCGTCTTTAAGCGTCGCGTCTACCAGCCGCTTCAGGCCATCGTAATCGTACGTCCATTTCTGAT
>CAYVXD010000056.1:0-24229 GCA_964454265.1 uncultured Candidatus Sumerlaeota bacterium
GTACTCTGAAGACCGGCCCGTTCCAGTAATCGTCTGGATCGTAGCCATTGCGCAGGAGCACAATCCCCAACCTGCGATCACCCGCCAGACAATGGGCAAGCATCAGCTGATATCGCGGCTCATAAACGAAAAGGGGCAACAACGTTTTGGGGAAAAAGACCACTTCGCTCAACGGCAAGAGAGGTATCGTGTAAACGCTGTTTTCCATGGCTGCTCCCTGCGAGCTTGGGAAAAACGGGTGTTGCCTGAGGCGTACGAAAAAAATGACGTAACTTCTCAGCCGTCCTTTTTACATATTTCTTTGGCATCCCAGCAGAAATGTCAAACAAATTCCAAGAAATCGGGCAATTTTGTTAACCCGGTAGCAATAATTGTACCTGTTTTGCTCGCTCCTCACTGTTTGCGTAAATTCTCTGAGGCCCTTCTTGTATCCCATGCTGGATAAGCGTTTAAGTTCTTTCGAGGATCGCTTTAAAAACCGCTTTAAAAAACATTGACAGGGCGATCACTGAAAAGGCTTACTGCTGGCTAACAAGGTTAATTACGAAGAGCCTCAGTGAAAGGAGTCCAGTATGAAGGCTTCAATCTGGACAGCAAAAGGACGCGTTGAGGTGCGCGACGTAGACGAGCCAGTCCCTGCGCCAGATGAAGTTGTGCTCCGAGTCTCCGGCTGCGGAGTCTGTGGCACGGATTGTCACATCTTCCATGGCCACGTGCCTCTGGCCAAGCCGCCCGTAACTCTGGGTCACGAGATCATCGGTACTATCCATCGTGTTGGCAAAAACGTCACCGACCTGCGCATTGGGCAGACCGTTTGCGTAGACCCCGTTGTTACGTGCGGCAGATGCGAGTTCTGCCAGGCTGGCCACCCGAACCTCTGTGATCAGCCAACCATCATGGGCTACGTCCTGCCAGGTGGCTTCGCTCAATTTACCAAAGCGCCCCGTTTTTACATCCATCCCATTCACAAGGCAGTGGGAATCAAAGGAGGGATTCTCGTCGAAACGCTTGCGTGCGTGCTTCATGGCTACGAGCGGCTGCAAATAGAGCCTGGAGGTACCGTCCTCATCCTGGGCGCGGGATGCGTTGGTTTGCTCTGGACCCAGCTTATTCGCCAGAGCCTCTCTGCCAAAATCATTCAAACAGAATTGATAGAGATGCGGCTTAATGCGGCGCGGGACTTAGGAGCCGATGCGGTAATCAATCCGCAAACAACGCGGCTGGAGAATGAAGTGCGACGCCTGGCTCCCAACGGTGTGAATTATATCATTGACGCAACCGGCAGCGCACAGGCGATCCAGGAAAGCCTTGGTTTGCTCAAAAAAGGCGGTACGCTGATGCTCTTTGGTGTATGTCCCGAGGCCGAGCGACTGACCCTCTCGCCCTTTGACATATTCAACAAGGAATTGAGAATCGTCGGGTCCAAGATGCCCCCGTTCATGCTGGGAAAGGCAGCACGGATGATCGAATCAGGTGCTATTGATTCGGACTGCCTGGTCACCCACGTTCTGCCGCTCACTGAGATCGCCGAGGCATTGCGAATGTTTGAGGAAGACAAGAACCGCATCATCAAAATCGCAATTGATCCCTGGCAATGAGAAACAACATTGAGCGAGGCTTGTTCCGGGCGCCATACAGTCTGACTTTTACAAGAGAGTGGGTACTGGCCTGCAGCAAATAACAAAAAACGTCGAACCACGACGGCACGACGTGCAAATTCAGAATGTAGGGGCGGGGTTTCCCCGTCCCAGGGCGAGGAAACCTCGCCCCTACAAGGCGTGTACGTTGTATCGTTGTGGTTAATGCGCCTTAGGCGCATTAAAATTTCATTGTAAGAGCCTCTCTCAGATCTCCTGCAAATCAGGAGCTCCTTTTGTCCTGCTTGCGTTGGTAGATTCCTCACCCGGTGTGATCAGAAGGAAAGTGTTCCAGAGTCCACGTCATTCAAGGTGCAATCCGCTGCCATACTCTTTTGCGCGCACGCCGGAGGTGATCCCTTCGGCCATGAGCCGAAATTCGTCGGGACTAGTAGCGTAGGCCAGCGCGTCTTCCATTTTAATCATCTTACGCTTGTAGAGATTTAGCAGCGACTGATTGAAGCTCTGCATACCCACGTGGCCACCAGCCTCAATATGCTGAGAGAGCTCGAGGGTTTTGCCTTCGTAAAGGATCTTTTTAATTGTGGGGGTGGCAATCATCACTTCCACCGCAGGTACACGGCCTGTGCCCGAGGCATGGGGCAGCAAGCGCATGGAAATCACTCCATTCAAACAGAGCGCGAGCTCCATGCGGATCTGCTGATGCAGATAGGCGGGGAAATAGTTGATAATCCGCTCTACGGTTTGCACCGCATCAGTAGTATGGAGTGTGCTCAGCACCAGGTGTCCAGTTTCTGACGCACTGATAGCCGTGGAGATCGTCTCCAGGTCACGCATTTCACCGATCAGAATCACGTCCGGACTTTGCCGTAGCACGTGCTTAAGGGCGTCGGAGAAAGTCTTCGTATCAAACCCTACCTCGCGCTGGCTAATGATAGACATATCGTCGCGGTGCAGGAACTCGATGGGATCCTCAATCGTCATAATGTGCGCCCTACGAATCTTATTAATATGATTAATCATCGCGGCAAGCGTGGTTGACTTGCCACTGCCAGTGGTGCCGGTCACCAGCACCATTCCACGCTGCCTTTCCGCCAGGGTTCTGACCGCCGGTGGCAGGTTCAATTCCTCGAAATCAAAATTCGGCCGGGTAATGTAGCGGAACACCAGTCCGGTCGACCCGCGCTGCCGGAAGACATTCACCCGAAAGCGACCTACGCCACGGATGCCCATCGCCAGATCCATCTCAGGGGACTGTTCAAAATGGCGCACCTGCGCTTCGTTCATCAAATCATGAGCCACCTTATGCGTATCCTCCACCGTAAGCTCTGCTGCGTCTATAGGAACGATTGCGCCATCAATCCGCAGATATGGGGCCGATCCGGCTTTTAAGAACAGGTCTGATGCCGAACGATCCACCATCTCTTGCAACAAGGATTCCAGTTTTATCTCCACAATCCCTACCTCCTCCCTACGCTGATATACTCAAACCCCATCTTCTTCATTCGTTCGGGCGAGTAAATGTTCCGACCATCAAAGATGATCGGCTGTTTCATCTCCTGCTTAAGCTTGTCAAGGTTGAGGAGCTTGAACTCGTTCCAATCGGTCACCACCACGACTGCATCAGCACCGTGTGCAGTCTCGTAGGCATTCCTGCAATAGGTGACTGCATCTCTCAACAGGCTCTTGGCGTTATCCATGGCAATAGGGTCATACACCTTAAGTGTCACGCCCTTGTTTCGGAGCAAAGCGATAATCTCCAGACTTTTCGCATCGCGCATATCATCGGTATTGGGCTTGAACGCGAGTCCCAGGATACCGATCACCTTGCCTGAGAGCGGATTGAGCCGTTCCTCAATGCGGCGAACAAAGCCAGAAATCCGTGCTTCATTGATCGCAATTACAGCTTCAAGCAAGGCAGAGGGTTCATGAAACTTACGCCCCGTTTGGATCAGGCTTAGCGTATCTTTGGGAAAGCACGATCCGCCGAAGCCGAGGCCCGCCTGGAGAAACGCCGATCCAATCCGCGAGTCGTATCCCATCCCTTTAACAACCTGGGTAATATCCGCCCCAGCTTTCTCGCAGATGTCTGCAATGAAATTAACAAATGAAATTTTCATCGCCAGAAATGCGTTCGAGGCATACTTGATCATCTCAGCACTCTCGACGTCAGTAATCAACATCGGTCGTTCCAGTGGCGCATAGAGCTCCAGTAGAGCCATAGCCACGTTCTGATTGGGCGCACCGATAACAATCCGTTCGGGATACAAGGAATCTGAAATCGCCGAGCCTTCTCGTAAAAACTCCGGGTTCGACACTACGTCAAAGTCTACGTCACGCCGCTTGTTCGTCTCAATAATGTTTCGCACAAAATCCCCGGTTCCCACTGGCACGGTACTCTTATTCACAATGATCTTATACCGGTCAATGCTTCGTGCGATTTCCTTGGCCACTGCCTCTACGTATAAGAGGTCCGTCTCGCCATTCTCCTTGGGCGGCGTGCCAACGGCAATGAAAATTACTTCGCTCTTTTCCACGGCCTCGGCAATATTTGTGGTGAAGCTCAGGCGGTTATCGCTTACATTGCGCTGCACCATTTCCTCCAGGCCGGGCTCGTAAATAGGCATCACACCCTTTTTTAGCCTGGCTATTTTCTCCTTATCATTGTCAACGCAAATCACATCATTCCCAAGGTCGGCAAACACCGCGCCGGTGACCAGCCCTACGTAGCCAGTCCCGATTACGCAGACATTCATCCATCCACTCCTTTCTCATCGCGTCGTCCCGAGCACTTTTTGCCATCCGGCATCTTGACTGAGGCAAAATCGCTGAAGAGGCTCGCTCGGGATGCCTGCTTTAGCGTAAGGCACGTGTGGAAAACCATTCAATCGTTTTGTGCAGCCCTTCTTCAAATGAAACTTGCGGCTCCCAGTGCAAGCATTCTCGCGCTCTGGTGATATCAGGCCGGCGCGTTTTCGGGTCATCCACCGGCAGCTCTTTAAAAACAATCTCACTCGACGTCCCGCTCAGTCGCCGGACGTGTTGCGCAAATTTCAGAATGTTCATCTCATGATCATTCCCCAGATTCACTGGATCAGTGATATCAGAGATCAAAAGTTGGTAAATCCCCCTAATAAGGTCCGAGACGTAGCAGAAACTGCGTGTCTGAGATCCATCGCCGTAGACGGTGAGAGGCTGATTAGACAGAGCCTGGTAAATAAAAGTGGGCACAACGCGCCCATCATGAAGGCGCATTCGTGGCCCATAGGTATTAAAGATGCGCGCTATCCGCGTCCCTACACCATGATAGCGATGATACGCCATTGTCATCGCCTCGGCAAATCGCTTGGCTTCATCGTACACACCCCGCGGCCCGATCGGGTTCACATTTCCCCAGTACTCCTCCCGCTGCGGATGGATCAGCGGATCTCCATACACCTCCGATGTAGACGCCAGCAGAAAGACCGCGTTCTTTTCCTTGGCAAGCCCCAGGGCCTTGTGCGTCCCCAAAGAACCGACCTTCAGAGTCTGAATCGGCATCTCCATATAATCGCACGGACTCGCCGGCGATGCAAAATGCAGAATATGGTCAAGCTTGCCCTTAACGTGGATATATTCTGTCACGTCGTGCTTGATAAAACTGAACTCTTCGCTCCGAATGTGATCAATGTTCTCAATGCTCCCGGTTGACAAATTGTCCATACAGATCACAGTATGGCCTTGCTCAAGGAGAAAGTCGCACAGATGTGATCCTAGAAACCCTGCACCGCCTGTAACCAGAGTCCGGGCCACGCACTCATCTCCTCACACTTGCCAAGCTACGGAGAATTGATGCTCCTTTGCATCTCCGTATTTCATATTCCACATCATCCACATTGTCAAGAAAACTTAGAGAATCCAAAAGAGAAAAATCCCTTTAATCCCACCAATCATAGGCATTTACAGTGGGAACTATAACTCCTGTTGCGACTCTTCTGTCAAGAGTAACTTCCCCAGCGCGAGCTCTGTGGGGAAGCCAGAAAGAGGGCAAATTCTGGATGCCATGAACCCTATTACTCACGGAGTAGCCCTATTGACAGTAGGGCAATGAGATAGACCCCCATCCCGATCAGTAGCGAAATCGTAAATCCTAATCCAATCACCAGCCCGACGAATGAGAGCGACCCAAACACTGATGCAAACCCATTGACACCGAAGGCCCAGGGGACCAGGTGGAGGTCGCGCTTGCGCGCCAAAGCCAGCCCTGAGGGAAATGGCATCCCCATACAAAATCCCAGCGGTGCGAGACTCAGAATCACTACCAGCGCCCTTACCTCGATCCCGCTGGGAATAAAGGCCCTGAGCAGTGCACCATGACCAAGAAGCCAAAGTGCAAGGTAAAGCGCGTACCCTCCGATACTGAATATAATCAACCGGGCTTTGTTGCGTGGAAATAGACCTTGCGCTGTCATGCTCCCCAGTCCAGAAAAGAAGAGCAGCGCGAAGAGCGTAATTGAAACAGCGTAGCTTGGATGTCCGAGAAAAATCCCCAACTTCTGCATCAAGCCAATCTCTGTAAACATAAAGCCCACGCCAATAGCAAAAAAGTAGACCAGAAAATTCGCCCAGCTCCCGAGTCGTCCGCCAGGGCGGATTGAGACGAACAATGGCAGGAAGATGAAGATAAAAGAAAAGAACAAAACGGAGAGAATAAATCCGAGATAGATTTTCAGATAAAGAGTACCCGGCATCAATAGATGTCTCCACCACGCCTGCATGAAAAAGAACGGGTTGTCGTCGGTCGTCGGCGTCAGCCGATTATGCTGGCGTGCCAGGAAGTCATCCTCACTATGCGCGGCAACAGCACTGAAGAAATCCGCATACGGGTTCTGCTGATCAGTTCCGGGAAAATAGGTAAACTCAAACGGTTTCTCCAGCGAAAATCCGATGTAATCGTACCAGGGGATGTTGATCCAGTTCGTCGGATCGGCATTGTGGCCATCAATACATACCCGCATGCGTTGAATTTCTTCTGAGGTAAATGGAGTGGTCTTGATTAGGATATTCCCCCAGATGCCCTGAAAAACAATCATGACGTGACGCTCGGCATGGGCGATGCCGAGCTGACGCATCGCCTCCTCAGCAATGCTGGACAGGCGCATCAGGTCCAGGCCAAACCGGCTTATTGACAATATGCCGCCGGGGGTTAAATGCCGCAGATAATCCTTAAACGCCTCAACGGTGTAGAGATAATTGATCGTCAGGGCCAGGGAATTCGATGTCCAGAAGGTCTTCGTATCTGCCCCGGTCATCTGGATCAGATCGTAGCGCTCTCCAGTTTTCCAGGCAAAGGTACGCCCATCCGTGTGGACGATATTCACATTCGGCTCCCCATAGGGATCGCCCACGAACTCGGCAAACGGCCCTTCAATGGCCTCAATGGCTGCTTTGTTGATTTCAACTCCCGTCACCTCGCGCGCATCGTAGTAGAGCGCCGTCTGGACGTCTATCCCTCCACCCAGACCAACCACCAGAACCTTTGGCTTGTCAAGCAACAGGTATGGCAGTCCATAGACTGTGTGCTTAAAGAACTGGCGCCCCTTCTTATAGTCCGGCCCAAAATTATACAAGATCGAACCCGCTCCGCTATCTTGACAAAACCACTTCGCTTCAACGCGCTCGGGAAAATGAAACACTCCTCCGCGAAAGGAAAAGATGTCTATCTTGCCTGCAGGATCCCAAACCGAGAACTCATGCGTCTCATGAAAATCGCCTTTCGCCTGTAATTCCTCCTTAATCCCAGCATACTGGTCATTATTATCCGCCTGAAATGGGAAGATTGCCGCACTTTGAGGAAGAAGCAGGACACCCACAGCCGCCAGCAGGGTGCACCCGGCTGCAATGAGACGGGAAAAACTAAGCGCATAGACTCCACCGGCCACACATCCCACGACCGCAACGAAAAGTAAGAGGCGTTCCATTCCCATTGGAGAAAGCAGAGAAAAAATCACCAGACAGCCCAGCGCAGAGCCGATCAGGTTCACACAATAGCAAAGATTGATGCGTTCCGATTCCTTCGTAAAGATCGCACAAATGGCAAGCCCGGCAAAAAGGTATGGTATGGCCAGCACGAAAAGCGCTAAAACCACCCAGGGCAAAAAACTGATTAGCATCAGGTTCACACGAGGCGAAACCACGCAAAAGAAGGCATTCGCACCTACCACACTCAGGCTGAATCCAATAAAACTGGCCAGGATCACCAGCCGATAGGCCTGTATCCCCTTCAAGGTCTGTGTGGCGAACAGCGTTCCGCTAATTCCGAAGCCCAGCAAGGCGATGCTCAAGACGATGTGCGTGAGCAGAAATTGCAAGCTGAATGCAAACAGACGCATCTGCCCGATCTCAAGCACCAGGGTGGCAAAAGAGATCAGAAACAGACCAATCTGAATGCCAACGGCTTCTGTCCCCCGCGAGGCGAGCCTATTAGAAGACATTGATTGCTCCATAGACGAAGGTCTCCAGCGCAAACGCGACCTGTCACTGGGGTGGTAATCAAGGGGAGTAAATTGCTCCCCTGTCCTAGCTCCTCTTAGTTCTGTGAATGCACCCCGGGAGTGGTGATGAAATCTGCGCCCGCAGCCACCGGAGATGCGGTCTTTAGAATCTCCTCAAAGTAGTTGCGATACTGCTTAGCCACGGCTCGCGATCGGATGACTACCGACACTTCATTTCCTTCCTGCAGGGCATTGTAGCTCCAATTTGTTGAGCCGAGAATGGTTACATCATCATCAACCAGAATCAGCTTGCAGTGAGATTGCACTTCCGGACTATCAAAATAAACCGGCACACTATACGCCAACAAGCGATTGGCGAAATCCAGATTCCGGTTTGCTCGGTTCTCTTGAACATCAAGAATCACTCGTACCTCTACCCCACGAGCCTTTGCCTCGGCCAGATCTCGTAACAACACATTGGTCTGGCTTGCTGACTCGCCGACTTTCTGCGGCTCTGTTGCGTAGGAAGGCCGCACCATATAGTACATAGCCTCCAGCTGCACAACATCAATGCGCTTACGCGCAGCCTGGAACGCCCGGTGGACTGCAGGAAAGTAGTCACGATTTGCCAGAATCTCGATCTGTTCCGCAGGGAACGATGAAAAACCTCGCGCCTGTGCCAACCCGGGGATGCTTGGCTCTGCGAGGTATCGTGTTGCCTGCGCCATCATCTGATTAAAATAGTGCGTCAAAGCCTGGTTCACTCGCCGTGACCAGATGGTCACCGCCACCTCCTTATTCTGTGTAATGGAATAGTGCGACCAATTCGTCGAGCTGACCACGCTGATCGCATCGTCAATCAGAATGACTTTTTGGTGGCTCACCACCTTAGGATTGTCGAAGTACACCTCAATCCCACCGGCAGCGAGCCGCTTGCCGAAGTCAGTATTGTAACGTATGTTCTCTTCGTTCCAGTCAGAGAGATCAAGCACAGCCACGACGAAAACTCCGCGTTTCTTAGCATCCAGAAGTGCTTCAAGCAGATGATTGGACTCGCTGTCGGCATACTCTTCGTAAAAGCGTGCCTGATAGAGCATCAGCTTGATGTTCGAACGCGCCTCCCGGATTAGCTTCATGACCGTTGGCGCATATTCGCGGTTGTTAATTGGGGTCACATTTTCTTCGGCTACACTTCTGGAGCACTGTACTAGCGCTACCAGCAGGAGCGCTCCACCTATCACTCTGATCAGCCATCGGCGAACCATAGCTTTACCTCCTGCCCAAAAAGGCGTCCTGCACATACTGCACGTGTAAGAAATGACGTATCTACCCATTCCATTCCGACCCCTGCAAGTCTTTTCTTATACCTGCACACTTCCAGGGCCATTAAGAAATGGGGCGTGGTGGGCCGCGATTGTGCGCCTGAAAAAAAATTGTCTGGCGCCTCTTAGTCTGCTCGTGCTTGAGATCGAAATACGGCTTGATCCGTCGTGGAAGATAGGAAGTATGACGGCCTTATTTTGCGCCTGAGCGTAGTGAGCTGCTTATAAATGCTTCTCTCACCTGTCCTATGAGTAAAATCACGACTCCTAATGGTTTTTGGAGATGGTAGATTCCCCGCATGAGTGACGTCCAGTGTTTTTCATAGATATCGGCGAAGTGTTCGGGTTTCTGAAATAGCCCGTAAGCGCTCGGAAGCGCAATGAGAATAAATGCCGGTATGATATAACCAAGTGGAAGCCTTTCTTTGCCGACGAGTATGACAAAGAGGGGAATAATCATTACGTACTGGTTCTCCCATATGTCTCGGAAGCAGACAAAGAAAAAGGTGATCCAAAGTGTAAAGAGTATTTCAGAATCGGTCTTGCGCAAAAACGTGAGATAAGCAACCAGGGCAAAAACCCCGGTGATGATAAAGAGTGGAAACACATTTTGAAAGGTTATTTCCCGCCCAAGATAGTGGAACAGGACGTTTTTGGGTAGAAAGAGAAACGCAATAAAAGATAATAACGCCTGCAGACTGTGCATTCCTTTGTATGTAGGGCCGCCAAGTCCGATAGTAATTTCAAGGTTCAACAATCTGAAATAGTCCCAACCTTTTGGGAAAAGCAGATAGTAAGGAACGGAGGTGAGCAATATAATTAAGATGCACCAGAATAGTAGCTGCCATTTTTTCATCTTTATCCAGATGAACAAAAGAAAGACAGTAAAACTCTTGAGGAGAACCGACCAGATCCAGAAAAATCCGAGCGGGATGTCTTTCTTTTTTTCCATCGCGAGATATGTCCAGAATATCAGGGAGCTCATAAGGAACGAGAACTGACCCATGTAAATCTCAACATAGAAAGGGGTGAAAGCAAGCCACATAGCTGCTAATAGGAGTTTTCTCCCGCGTGTCCACCTGAGGGTTAATATGATATTTACGACTACGAGAAGTTCGATGATGGCGACCCAGATCTTATAGGCCTCAAAGGGGGGAAGGAGGCTTAGAGGGATGCCTAGCAGGAAAGCGGTAAACGGTAGATAGCGATACCCGGAGGAATAAGGGGTCTTTGTCGGCTCCCCGTCTTCACGTACATAAATGTTCAACCCTTGTCTTATCCTGTAGCCCGCCTCGCAGATAGAGAATGTATCAGCAGCGATACTGATGTGGTGCGTGTCGGAAAATAATCGCCGCCAGAATCCGTCTTTTAGTCCGAAGAGGAATGAAAGATGAATCACAATACCAAGAAGAAGAATAATCTTGTGAGATGTCTTTGCTGCGTTGAATATCTCAAAGGGGCGAAGTTTGGAGTCTTCTTTAGATGGTTCAAATTCATTCATGTAATCCAAGACTTCCTATTTGAAGTTGGCCAGCGTTCATGCCAAGCATTTTGTTGTATATTAATTCTCCCGGATATCTATCTCAAGAATTTCTTCTACTGCTGGCCTTCACTCCTCGAAATTCCATTTCCAAACACGGATCAAACTCGACCCGAACTACACCCCCTTTTCTGTCACCGATTAGATTCCCTCGCCCAAGCCCATTTGAAATCCAATCATATACCTGCTTTACAGGCTTCGCAAAACTTACAAGTTCAAGTTAGACTTAACTGGGAAATCCGGCTCTACAGTTCGTCTGCAAACCTCCGGCTATAGTGCTGAAAGACCTTCGAGGCCACCAGAAAGCAGAGAACAATCAGACATGTGGTGATGATGAGGAAATAGACCAGGCTCACATCGGCAAACTCAGGCGGTGTCAGTACTGTATGGTAGAGTACCCGCCGATAGAACACCACAATCGGCGTCATCGGATTCCAGAGGTAAAAAAAGTAGAGGAAAAACAGCCCATCGGAATAGCGCTCGGCCACTTTGTCTTGTACATGGTACAGCGCATAAAAAATCGGTGTGACGTAGAACCAGAGATTGAGCACAACCTCTGTAATCGAAGTTACGTCCCGGTAGAATACATTCAGCGAAGAGACGAGCAGGGCCAGCGAAAAAATCAGAAGTGTCTGCAGCACTATGCCAATGGGCATCAGCACAAGGTATGGAGAGAATGGAATCCCAAAGCCGACCATAAAGGCAAGCAGCACAATCAGCGCGAGGAGAAAATGTACCAGATTCGCCAGAACCGTTGCGGCTGGAAACACGGCAGCCGGCACCTGGACCTTCTTGATCAGATTCGCGTTGGCCAGTATGGAATACAACGACTCCATTAATGTCCCGGCTAAGAACATCCATGCCAGAACACCTGCAAGAAGGTGAAGAACAAATGGTAATCCGGCATTGCGCAAACGAAATGGAATAATCAATGAGAAGACCAGTAGCAGTACCAACGTGAGCAGCAGCGGTTTGGCCACTGACCACACAAACCCCAGCACCGACGCCTTGTAGCGCGTCTTAAGCTCACGCTTGATCAGATTCCACACCAACTCTCGCGACTGCCACAGCGTCACCAAGATGCGCATGCTGCCTACCTGATAAGGCGCCGCCACATGCCTCTTGCGACCTCCAGGCGGGCGGCGCGCGATTCCCCCTGTTCCATTGCAGGGCTTAGTTAACCCCTGGCTACGGCAAAAGATCAAGAAAATTCTTCCCTGCCTGCGCAGTACTGGTACAGCGCCAACTTTGCAATAAGGCATGTAGGGGCACGCCGCGGCGTGCCCCTACAAAATCTTTCGCCTTTTAATGCAGGAGGATGCTTTCCCGACTATGCGCCACTGGCGGGCACGTATCCGTCAAAACAACCTTGGCCATGCACTAGGAGCCATTCGCAATTTCTTCTCTGTGCATGGCTACCAGCATGAGCCAGGACCTGGGACCTGCGTCGCTTGAAAATAAAAAAAAGCAGGTAAAAGATGTAAAAAGCTCATCTTTTACCTGCCTATGCTGCGTATCCCGCGGTTCGCTTAATTACTGTCGAGTATCACAATTAAGGAATCGCAAGATAATCAATCGCAACGCTGTCCATGTAGATGGTACCGCCCTGCGCCGAATTGAAGTCAAGCACATCAATCGTCACGATGAACCCATCATTCGCGGTCGTTGGTGAGCCGGGCAGAGTTGGGGTCTCGAAGTAGACGTCGTAGTCAGTACCACCAACTTCCGGCATTGCGCCTGGGCCGCCAGTACCTTGGCTGCTCAGCTCCATCGTCGCCGTCATCTGGCCGTCTTCATTCTGGACACGTAGTCTGACCTGTGGCATGTCATTCCGGGCCACGTCACTCGCGCACCTCAGAGTGTATGTAGCCCGATAGAGCTTATCCGCCACATATGTCAGCTCATTAGCCGTCCCATTCGACTGCCACCATCCATAATTGTTGGCGTCAGCAGTCACAGATGTAATGGAGAGCGTACCAGTGCCAGCGCCACCCGACGTCACTGGATCAAAGCCTACGCTTGCGAATCCCCAGTTTGCAAAGTCAGCGGTATCGGTATACGTCTTGACCGCTGTGCCGGCTGCCGGATCTGGGAACCGCTCCACTGTAACCTGATCCACATAGTGCACCCCATACTGCGCTGCGCTGAAATCAAGCATGTCAAAGGCAACACCCAGGTTCCCGCTCACGACAGGCGTAATGTAGCAGGAGTATTCTCGCGTTGTTGGGTCAGTTGGCAAGGAGTTGCTGTACGGCGATGATGCATTCACTACCTGCGTTGCGGACTCGAGCGATTGATCATGGATCCATCGCATGCGGAACTGCGGATTCTGAGACGCCGTGGCTTGATTGGAGGAGACCAGGTACTTTGCCCGGTACACATTATCTGCCACGTAAGCAATATCGACCGGGCTTTGCCAGAACCCATAGCGGCTCGTTGAATCATTTAATGAAATGATGCCTAACCGGCCACCAGTATAGCTGGACGTTGCCCCGATGAAGCCAGCACCACCTACACCCAAGAATGACCAACCTTCAACAGCTGAATCAAAGGTATATTTCTTGATGAAGATGGCACCACCGCTAAGGCCGTCATACTCCCCATCAATCGAGTAGACGAACACGTCCGTAGAATCTTCCCGCGTGCCGTCAGACGCATACAGCGTGATAAGCTTGTCGTGCTGTCCTCCGGCCTCTACTATGCCCGTATAAGGACCTGGATCCTCGGTACTTGGGCTCGCGTAAATATCCCGGATATCGGGGTCATAATCAGTCCCGCCTAGGGTTAAATCCTTAGGACCAGGGGGTGGGTTGGTACTGCCCACTGTTGTCTGCGTAATCGTGTTAAGCTCGAACCAGTCGGCAGGCGTTCCACCGGGACTCGCCTCCTCGATGAACGACCATTTCAGCAACGTCTTAGTAGTGTCTTGGTCGTCAACATAGTCGAGAAAGTTGAACGCATTGGTGAATCGGAAGAAGTTATTAGAATCGCCGTCTTCCAGATCGCCAATTACAATGTCCGGAATATTCCCGATGACAGGCGCAAAACCATATACGCTACCACTAAGCAAGGCAATAGCAACAATCGCTAGGGTTACGAATAACCCTTTTCGCATTGTCTTCCCTCCTTTCTGCTATCGAATATGTGCGTTCACAGTGCTAGGTTGGTAACACCCCGCCTGTGAACTTACACCAAGCAAATATTAAAGAGGGTGTTGCTATCACCTCCTGGCCGTAATGACACTATCTCGTATTGCATTTATTTATATACTATTCTCGCCAAGTCGTCAACTCAATTTAGTAGAAACCGTCTCTGAAAATTTCAGGATGGCAACTGCTACAGGAGCTACAGAATATATGTCCGCTGGAAATGATACCGTGGGACGGACGACTTGAATCTAATTCTACTTTGTAGGCTTCTTTTGCCATTGCTGTCAAGCTTTTTTTTCACGCAGATTCACGTCGGACGCTGTCTCCTAGCTAATCCTGACATAATCATTCTGGGTAATGTTGCTTATTACTTTTCAATACTAATTTCATTGAATTTAGGGCAAACGGAGAACGCACTTTCTTTTCAGTTACTCAAAACCCCGCCTTTCGCTGTTTTCCTCTGTCCTATCCCTCCGATTTCCCGCTCATTGTCTTTATCGAGGCTCCCATACGTTTTCTTAACCTCCGGGTCTCTTGGATCAACTTTATCTTATGGCTTCAACTCGGCCATCCACGCACGAACCTCATCTTTGCGTGGCCCATCGAGCTCTACATACTTTTCAAAATACAATAAAGCCTTAGTGCGATCCCGATATACATCACTAAAGATAATGCCCAGGTTCAGGTAAGCATTTGCAAATCCGGGGTCAAGGACCAGGACGTGGCGAAATGCTTCCAGTGCCTTTTCGTACTCGTTTTGCTTCATATAGACCACGCCGAGGTTATTAACCACATTGCACTGCTCAGGATTGAGCTCCACGGAGCGCGTGTAGGAGGTCACTGCTTGAGGATATCGTTTCTGCTCAAGATAAAGATTTCCGAGTTTAAAATAGATCTCGGCATTATCCGGCGCAAGATCCAGCGCGGCCAGATAATATTGCTCCGCTCGATCAAAACGTTTCAATTTCCTTGAGGTATCCGCAAGCATCATGTGGCATTGCACGTGCCGGGGATTCAGCTTCAGAGCATCTTCGTACTCCCCAATAGCCTCCTGATACATCATCTTTTTCCGGAACGACTCGGCTTTCTGAAAATGGTAGGCGAAACTGCCGAGAATCATACTGTCTTGCTTATCGTAGCGTTGCACAGCATTATTCCCAGACTCTCGCTCGAATAACAGATGCTTCACCTTTCGCAGATCGGGAACGCCCTGCTCGGTCTTCTTAATACTAACCTCTGAGAGCGTTGGTGAACTGGTCTCGGTCGAGATATCCAAAGGCTTTGTCTCCGCCGCGGCGGATACGTGAGCGCCAGGAGCCGCATCGTGAGACTCCAAATCCGAAGGCGTTGGCGTACTCCTGGACTCTACCTCAGCCTTTGGCTCCGTGTCGGATTGCTGATTGTTCTGTGATGAACTATCCAGGGAAGCTGGTGCACGTTGGACACGATGACCCGGCTGTTCAGCATCATATAGACGATTGGCCTGATACTCAGCCTGAGCGAGCTCATACTTCGCCAGCGCATAGTCTGGTGCCAGCGACAGCGCTTCCTGGTAATGCGGAATAGCTTGTTCGTATTGGCCGAGCGCGGCATAACAATGGCCCATGTGATAAAAAATAGCCGGTCGTGGAGAGCGCTCAGCGGCCTGTATAAAAAACTCCAGAGCCAGTTGATACTCACCCTCAGCCTCGTAGCGCTCTCCCTGGGTCAGGAGATCTATGGCCTGTCGCCGTGCCTCAACCGGCGACAAATGGCGCGTATGTCGGCATCCTGAAAATCCGATGCATACCGTGCACGCCACCAGCAAGATCAAAACACAACGCAGGGCCATCCGCCAGATTTTCTCGCTCACGGCTAACTCCCCGAACTGCGCTACACCGCGTTCCATTACCGGGCCTCCAGCATGCTCCGATTTATTCATATCGCCCGAATCAGCTTTAGCCCCTGATGCCATAACCTACCGCCTACAGCGTATCCTGGCTATAGCATAAGCGGCCGTTTGCAAAGCTAAATATTTGTCTCCGGAGACCAAAAATATTTTCGTATGTAAATGTCAATCGTGTAATATCGGGCTCCAGTTGCTGGGCAAACACAAAGTTGGGATACCCGTACTGAATCAACGTTTTATCAAGATCCGTCAGCTCACCTTCATACACAGACTGTCGGCGCACAAACTGAAAAATCTTGCCCTGAGCAACGTAGGCCCATCCCTTGACCAGATCACCTCGGGTCGAACGGAACGTTCGGCAGAGGTAGTCGGGCTGGCCGTATTCGGTGATGATTTTTTTCTGATCCTGTGAAAGCAGCCAGTGCAGCTCCCCGGTGTTCTTCACGTAGGCTGTACGCCGCCAGCGATGGAAATAGTCAATGCTTTGATGCTTGGCAATCCGCTTGACTTGCACCTGCTCCCCGTCCTCAGTGTAGTCGAACATAGGCCTGGTATTGAACGCGCATCCTACAAGCACAATTGCTACTAGCCCGATCCCAATCCCTATCGCTCCTCGCTGTATCATTTGACATCCTCCTTTGCGGCTGTGTATAGTCAGTCGGCTTTCATGCGGATAGATCGCTGAAATCCTGATAACATTCTGTACAACACTTTTTACTTTACCGAGACGCTGGTTGACATGTCAAGAGGATTGAAATGCAGCCAGCAGCACAGGGTTTCTTTGCATGTGGACTTACGCCGACTCCATCCGTTTTCTGTCGCAGTTCGTTAACTACGAGCGGCTCCTCCTGCAACCGCAGCAGATGGACACCAGGTTTGACCTCTCGGACTTTGCAGAGTTCCTTTCTCGCCTTGGTAATCCCCAGACCAGATTCGCATCTATTCACATCGCTGGCACCAAAGGCAAGGGGTCCACCGCCGCCATCCTTGCATCTATTCTGAACGCCGCAGGCTATCGTACAGGCCTTTTCGCGTCCCCACATATCAACTCCTATTGCGAACGCATACAGGTGAACGGGCAGCCAATCACTGAAGCAGAGTTTGCCGAGATTCTGGCGTCGCTTAGATCAAAGCTGGCACAAAAGCCGGTTCAGCAGCCGTCATCTTTCCGTACGGTCTTTGAGCTCCTGACGGCTCTTGCTTTTATCCATTTTGCCAAGCACAAGGTCAACATTGCCGTTATCGAGGTAGGGCTGGGAGGCCGCCTGGACTCTACCAATGTGTTGCAGCCAATCGTATCAATCCTGACATCGCTCGGCCTGGATCATATTCACACTCTCGGCCACACGCTCAGTGCCATTGCCCGAGAAAAAGCCGGTATCATCAAATCGAGAACACCGGTTGTACTCGCCCCACAATCCGAGGCAGCACTGGCCGATGGCTTACCAATTATCGAAGAAGTCTGCCACGAGAAACAGGCTACTTTAGTTAATAGCTGGGAGCAGGTGAATGTGGTGCAAGCCTCCCAGAACCTGGAAGGCCAGCAGCTCGTTTATCAAACTTGTCCGCCTGGGCGGATGCCAGAGAGCCGGATTATTCATCTCACCACACCCCTGCTTGGGGATCACCAGGCTGACAATATTCTGACTGCACTGGCGGCTCTCGAGATTGTTTCCGAACACGGATTTCCTTGCGCGGACGATGCCATAATTGCCGGTGTTCGGCAGTGCAGCCTGCCGGGCCGCGTTGAAGTCCTAGGCCGTAACCCTTATTTTATAGTAGATGGAGCACACTGCCCCATCTCCGTTACTGCACTCCTGAATACTCTGGACAACCTCTTTCCCACGCAGCCGCGCACGCTGCTTATGGGCGTTCTGCGTGATAAGATGATTAACCAGATTATTCAGCTGCTCGGTTCGTCCCGGAATGTACGGCGCCTGATCGTTTTCCCGGCACCAAGCCCTCGTGCCTGCCCGTTGGAGACCCTCATAGCCCAGGCTACTTCTTGTTGCCCTGAGGTGCAAAGCGCCGACTCTGCGGAAAAGGCGGTTGACCTGGCTCTCACAATCGCATCACGCGAAGAGGTCATCGCTGCTCTTGGTTCTCTCTATAACGTAGGGCCCATACGACACCGCTATCAAGAACACAAGGCGATAAACATTTGACATTCTCGGCCGGCTCACCTATGTATACTAAGCCATTGACGCAAGAAGTTCTCTGGATGAAAAAAAGGCGCGCAATTTTCTCTCGGTATTGAACTCTCGGCTCGCTTAAATGAGTCTTGAGCCTCAAGGAGTGCGACATGGTTCCCTATCGGACCGCAAAGAAGAAGCTCTCCAAGGATGAGATCATTGACATCCTGAAGCGCAATGTAGACCTTTATAAAAACGAACCCGATTTTGTGAACTACATTGTTGACCTCGCAATGTACCTCCTGGAAACCCGCTATGAGAAGGAGCTGCCCGACGTTGCGGAGGCCGATACAGAAGATAAATCTGGCCAACGCCCAAAAACACCGATCGAAATTTATAAGGTCTTTCGCAGCTACTCCAGCGTTGACCCGAGTAAGCACTGTCGGCTGTGCGGCGCTCCAACTGGCGGGAAAATGAAGTGCCCGGTATGCGGAAACATGGGATAAGTATTCCCGTGCGCTCCCAAGGATTCGCAAGCACGAAGGTCTGCGTTTATGTCTGAATGCCCTTCGTGCCTTTTTGTATATGCCGACAGAAGCGATAGCGACGCTAACGCAGAGGCCTAATCATCCCTTACTGAGATCTGGCCGTGGCACTTGCACATTCTGTCAAACCTGAGCTGTCCATCATCATTCCGATCAAGAACGAACGCGAGAATATTGAGGAGCTCGTGCGACGGATTCAAGCGGCCCTTACGCCTCTGGGGCGCGCATTTGAAATCATCTACATTGATGACGACTCAACTGACGGTTCATACGAGCTCCTTACCCGGCTCTGTCAGCACACGCCCGGGCTCCGCGTGCTTAAGTTTGACAGAAACTATGGTCAGACCGCGGCACTGGGCGCCGGATTCCGCCATGCCCGAGGCGACACTATCGTTATGATGGACGGTGATTTGCAGAATGACCCGCACGACATCCCGCATCTGCTCGAGCGGCTTCAGCATACTGACGTGGTGTGCGGCTATCGCGTGCGCCGCAAAGACCCATGGTTTCGTCGTATTCAATCCAGAATTGCCAACGCCATTCGCAACTGGATCACCCACGACTCCATTATTGACACTGGATGTACTCTGAAAGCCTTCCACGCGCATTGTCTCCAGAACGTCAAGCTCCACGAAGGAATGCATCGGTTTCTCCCTACCCTATTTCAGCTTGAGGGGTTTCGCGTGGAGCAAATTCCGGTGAACCATTTTCCGCGCACGCACGGCCATACGAAATATTCCATGACAAATCGCATGTTTAGGGCCCTGAAAGACCTTCTTGCAGTGCGTTGGATGCAAAAGCGATCCCTGCGCTATAAGATTGAAAAGGAGCTGTGAGCCATGCAAATTGGCAACTGGGAATTTGGCACCTGGCAAGCCATTGGCTATATCGGCCAGGCATTTTTCTTCTCGCGATTTTGCGTACAGTGGTACGTCAGTGAACGATTGAAAAAGAGCGTCATCCCACTCGCGTTCTGATATCTCAGTCTTATTGGCACCTCAATCCTGCTGGTCTATGCCATCAGCCAGCACGAGCCGGTATTTACCCTCGGGCAAGCTTGAGGATTCTTTATCTATATCCGCAATCTCATGCTTATTGAACGTACAAAGAAGGGCGCTCCAACTCGTATGCCTACTGACTGAAAAGGAGCGCAAAGGCTTCCTGCTAATTTCACATTCTCCCCCTCAGCGTTTCCCTTCATCCCTTTGCAGATTTCTAACCAGCTTCGGCTCCACGGACGTCAATAGTAATAGGACTTTTGCTCAGTCGTATATCGTTAGTTAAGGAACCATAATAATGTGTCATAATGATACAAAAGAAGCGATTTCTTTGCACGATGTTTCAATCCTGCCCATAGTGGTGCCTCTTGCCTGCCCATAATACCCAAATCGCGCGAGTTTTTATCTCTCAAATTGTTGAAAAAACACGCCTTAGATGCCTGACACGAAATGCGCAAAAAGTGGCACGAACTATGCGCTATATAACAGTTGACAATGGAGATCGGAATTCTAAAAGGGGGTGTTAACAATGGCACTCGTGAGATGGCGACCAAGACGCGAATGGGATCCTTTTGCCGATTTTCTGGACCTAAGGGATGAAATTAATCACCTGTTTAGCCATGCACTTACCAGAACGACTCCAGCACTCGCGGAGGTTAAATGGGCTCCGGCTATTGACCTTGCCATCAAAAATGGCAACGTTGTGCTGACAGCTGATATTCCTGGCTTGTCAAGGGACGACATAGACATCTCCGTGCAGAACAACGTTCTGACTCTCAAGGGGCAGAAAAAGCGCGAGAAGGAGACCAAAGAGGAAAACTATTACAGCCTGGAGCGCACCTTTGGATCATTCCAGCGTACTATCGAATTGCCAACTGATGTTGACAGCTCTAAGGTGAAAGCCGCGTACAGAGACGGCGTGCTGGAGATAGTGCTACCGCAAGTGGAATCGGCAAAGCCGAAGAGGATCAAAGTTGACGTGAAATAGTAGAACCCCGGGCTGAATCTACTCGTTGCTGCGAATTTCCGTACTGTGAATGCTGAATCGTCGGGGAGCAATTGCGAAGCAAGACAGTGGAAAGAATCCCCATTTTTTTCTAAGCATTGCTCCCCTCCTGTTGTTTTCGCTATACTGAAATAGCTCTGAGCAAGGAGTTTTTTTGCTCTTTGTCAGATAGGTCAGCAAGAATAGTCATGTGTCAAAAAGCAAGTTGAGTATTTGCAGACTCCTAATACGACTTCTTCCCAACTGCATTTTGCTTTTAATGCTTGAAGGTTTGTTTAAGAAGATAACGTGAATTGACAGGGTGCTCTTTGCTATTCGGCATCTCCAGTCATTGCCCAACCTTGCTTCCTCTCCCCTTGTGGGAGAGGATGGAGGTGAGGGGAATCATTTCTTGAGCAAAATGCTGACTCATTTGAAAAAAAGCCGGTTTTTTTTCTGGCATTGGTACTGCGTTTGGCCTATAGAGAATTGGGTAGAGGGCATAAATGTATTGTATGGCGCGCCTGATGTAGCATTTTGGCCACGCATTACCCATCTTGAATTTGAATTGTAAAGACCGAAAGGGAGTGTTACATGAGACTGGATAAGCTTACTATCAAAGCGCAGGAAGCGCTGGCGCACGCCCAGGATCAGTGTGATCAACTGGGACATCAGGAGATCACGCCTGAGCATCTTCTGCTGGCATTGATTGAGCAGAAGGAAGGCGTGGTGATCCCTGTATTGCAGAAGATTGGCGTTGACCCGGGCCAGGTGCGCAGCAGCCTGCAGGATCATATCAATCGCCTGCCTCGGATTTCCGGCGGAATGCCGCAAAATGTCTACATTTCCGCTGCTCTGAAGCGAGTTCTTGACGACGCCTGGAAAGAAGCCCAGCGGCTCAAAGACGAGTATCTCAGTACCGAGCATCTCTTGTTGGGAATCGCGAAGAACAAAAGTCTTCCCGCAGGGAAGCTGCTCAACGATCTGGGGGCTACCGAAGCTGCAATTATGACGGCACTGCGCGAAGTGCGCGGCTCACAACGTGTCACTGATCCGCACCCGGAAGATAAATACCAGGCGCTGAAGCGCTTCGGCCGCGACCTGACGGAACAGGCGCGTGCTGGAAAACTCGATCCCGTTATCGGTCGCGACGACGAGATTCGCCGCCTCATCCAGGTGCTCTCGCGCCGCACCAAAAACAACCCGGTGTTAATCGGCGATCCGGGCGTGGGCAAGACGGCGATTGTGGAAGGCTTAGCGCAGCGCATCGTGTCGGGCGACGTGCCTGAAGGCCTTAAGCGGAAACAGCTCGTTCAGCTGGACCTCGGTGCGCTCGTTGCAGGATCGAAGTTTCGCGGTGAATTTGAAGACCGCCTCAAAGCCGTGCTCAAGGAAATCGAAGAAGCCGAGGGCTCGGTCGTTCTGTTCATTGACGAGCTCCATACACTGGTTGGTGCTGGCGCAGCTGAAGGTTCGGTGGATGCATCGAATATGCTCAAGCCGGCCCTGGCACGCGGTGAGCTTCGCTGCATTGGCGCCACGACCCTGGACGAGTACCGCAAGCACATCGAAAAGGACGCCGCCCTGGAGCGCCGCTTCCAGCAGATCATCGTAGATGAGCCCTCGGTGGAAGATACTATTGCCATTTTGCGCGGTCTGAAAGAGCGCTATGAAGTGCACCATGGCGTGCGCATCAAAGACACGGCTCTCATCGCTGCCGCCGTGCTGTCACACCGCTATATCTCAGACCGCTACCTGCCTGATAAGGCCGTAGATCTGATGGACGAAGCCGCATCGCGATTGCGCATCGAGATTGACAGCATGCCGCAGGAAATTGACGAGGTCGAGCGCAAGATCATGCAGCTGGAGATCGAACGCCAGGCGCTGCGCAAGGAGAAGGACAAGGCGTCCAAGGAACGCCTCAGCAATTTGGAAAAAGACCTTGCCGAGCTGCGGGAACAGTCGAACCAGATGAAGGTTCATTGGGAAAACGAGAAGAAGCATATAGGAAAAATTCAGACCCTGAAAGAAGAGCTTGAACAAGCGAAAATTCACGAGCAGAAAGCAGAACGCGAAGGAAACCTGGAGAAGGCTGCAGAGCTGCGTCATGGTCGCATGCCGCAGCTGGAAAAAGAAATTACAGTGGCAAATGAACAGCTCACCGCGCTACAAAAAGATAAAAAAATGCTCAAGGAAGAAGTAGACGAGGAAGACATCGCCGAGATCGTCAGCAAATGGACGGGAATACCGGTAAAGCGTCTTATGGAAGGTGAAATCGAGAAGCTCGTGCACATGGAAGAACGTCTGCGCCTGCGCGTCGTAGGACAGGACGAAGCGATTATAGCGGTGTCAAATGCTGTACGCCGTGCCCGCGCAGGTCTCCAGGATCCCAACCGCCCGCTCGGCTCATTTATCTTTCTCGGGCCAACCGGCGTCGGCAAAACCGAGCTGGCTCGCGCGCTCGCTGCATTTCTCTTCGACGACGAATCGAACATGGTACGCATTGACATGAGTGAGTACATGGAACGCCACAGCGTGTCGCGCCTGATCGGAGCGCCTCCTGGGTATGTCGGCTACGAAGAGGGGGGGCAGCTGACTGAAACCGTACGACGCAAGCCCTATAGTGTGGTTCTCTTTGATGAAATCGAGAAGGCGCACCCGGAGGTCTTTAACGTCCTGCTCCAGATTCTTGAAGATGGGCGGCTGACTGACGGCCATGGCCGCATCGTGAACTTTAAGAATACAGTTGTTGTGATGACGTCCAACGTTGGCTCACAGTGGATTGACCAGCTCGGCGCCAAAGACCGCGATGAGCTCCAAAAGCGTGTGCGCGAGGCAATGCGCGAGCAGTTCCGGCCAGAGTTTCTGAACCGCATTGATGAGATCATTATCTTTAACAATCTGACCCGCGACCACATTAAGCAGATTATTGATATCCAGCTTGCGCGCATCCAGGAACGACTGAAGGATCGCCAGCTCAGTCTGGTACTCACCAATTCGGCGAAAAACGCGCTGGTTGAGCAAGGTTACGATCCGGCATATGGCGCTCGCCCGCTCAAGCGCTCTATCCAGCGCACAATACTCGATCCGCTGGCTCTGGATATGCTGGAAGGCAAGTTTCAGGAAGGCGATACGGTAAAAGTTGATCTGAACGGTAAATCAGAGATCGTATTCTCAAAAGCGTGAGCAACTGATCATCATCCCGAGGCGCGATCTTGAAGGATTGCGCCTTTCTTTTTATGCGCCAACCCCATGCCAGTATAAAAGCCATCCTGCGCCCACCAAATGTCGCTTCATTAATAAACCCAAATTTTGCAGTTGAGTTTAAAGAAAGTGACAAAATAATCCTGTAAATCTTGTTAATCCTGTCCAAATATTTTGTTTTTTGACAGGATTTACAAGATTAACAAGATTAACAGCTATTCGTCTTTTCTCGGGCAGCATGTCTGGGGATGTACGGGATACATAAAATTCAAAACGCAAAAAACTTTTAAGTTCCGAAGGAACGGAATAGAATAGCCCAGTGCGTAGCGCTGGGTTTAATGTTAAATCATCTCCCTCCGCCAGCCCTGAATAGGGCGAAATAATCTTTAAACACA
>CAYVXD010000057.1:0-23192 GCA_964454265.1 uncultured Candidatus Sumerlaeota bacterium
TGATGACCCAGCGCTGCGCACTGGGCTTCTATAGATCGCCCCTTCGGGGCTGTTTCTGGGCATCTATATATGGCCCCTTCGGGGCTGTTTCTGAGAGAATATTACGCCCTTTCAGGGCTTGGAATGTTGCGGAAGGTTGCCTCTGATGACCCAGCGCTGCGCACTGGGCTTCTATAGATCGCCCCTTCGGGGCTGTTTCTGGGCATCTATATATGGCCCCTTCGGGGCTGTTTCTGAGTGCGTGACCCATAGAGCATTCGCAAATATATTCATTTCCCAAGCGATGTGTGCATGAAATATTGCAGTTAGAGTGCAGCATTTTACCTTTTCCTGTTGGAGGTTCTCTCTGCTCATCTGCTGCGATAAGAGAAAGTCAGTAGCAGCCCGCTAATTATTAGCCCGCCTACACGCATACCGGGTGTTTCTTAGCTTTACCGCTAATCTTGATTCGTCCGGCCGTTATTTGGTGCGTTGCCTTCTACGCGTGTTTTTCTACGCGTGTTTTTTGTTTCGCACGAAATTTACTCAATATTGCCGGCACTTTTTGTGTGAAAATTTCCCACCAGCCAAAAGGGGCATAAAAAGTAATCATTAACAGAAAAGGTGCTATGTGAAGCACTAATCGCCAGTCCATGGCTCCTGTCTGTGCTAATATTCCAGACCAGTTTAGCGGATAGGCTAAAATAAAGGCCTGGGGTATTTCCATAACTACTAAGAAGAGCAATAATATTCGTTTTTTAGAAAAGAGCAGGGCCACTGCGCCCAATATAAACAGGATATAAAAGAATAGGTTGTTAGAAAACAGTACTGTCTTTGTGTAATAGCCAAGATAAATAGATACCAGGCCTAATGCTGTTCGATTAATAACCTCACCGAGACTATGGAGCTTAAAAACATAAGAGAGAAAAGATATCGGCTCACCAGTATAAGCATTTCTTGCCAGTTCTTCTTGTGAGGGAAAACCGGGTTGACCGCCGAATTCCTGGTTGCAATAGTAGCGCGTATGAATATTTACTGAATGAAACGGGTCTGGGGGGTGTGATATCTGGTAGTTATTATAGAGATGAGGAGCGATGAGCATTAATAAGACGCCTATCCTTATCAGAGCCATTTTATAATTCCATTTCATGCGAATACCCTGATACAGCCAGAGCAATAGTATTATGCCAATCGTATTAAGCCTGACAAGACATGCCAGGCCAGCAATGAGTCCATCAAAAACGGATGCAATGGCCCATTGCTCTTTCTTATTTTTGCTTAGTGCACGGATAAAGAAAACTACGAAAAGGATAATGAAGATTTCGAATCGTAATCCTCTGGGACTCATTTTAACAAAAGGTAAGGCCACACTAATGAAGCCTGCGGCTAAAATTCCTACCATTTTATTAAAAAATCGGACTCCTGCCCAGTACGTTACAACAATAACTCCTATTGATAAGCAGAAAGTCAAAAGTCTTAAGCTCAAATTAGACCAGGCAGTGAAAGAACAGAATATTTTAACCAGCCAGATGAAGAGCGGTTCGCGCATACCAGTGTCATAAAGCCAGGAGAGTTGGCGGGCTAGAGACAAATAACCCTGAGCGTCGGGATCTAATCTCAGCGGCCATATTTTTTGAAGTAAAGTCCACCTCCATTCCAGCCCATAGACCAGTAGCAGAAATAGAAGTCCAAGATAAATCCGGTTATCCTGCCATAGACGTTTATCTTTTCTGAACGATAGAATTGCGTAACAAACAAAGACCGCGGATATAAATATCATGGAAGGGCCAAAGCCTATGAATTTATAGCTCAGCAGTACGATAAATCCTGAGCTGATGACAAAGGAAGCGCCCCATACTTTCAGGTCATCTCTAAATACGTTCCCAAGGATAAAGATCAAAAACAGGCCTGCGAAAAGACAGGCAAGAAATGAGCTCAAAGCAGGGAAATTGGCAGGATAATTATCAACAAAGCTTATGCTGATTTTATCCAGCAAAGTTTTTCCGGCGGGAAAGCCTGGCGACACATTGCACTGAAGAGCGATTCTAAACCTATCCTCCCCATGAGTTAATTCAGAGATATCAAAAAACACGTTACCTCTCACATCTATATCCCTATAATATGTGGATGCACCACCAGGGCTGGCAAATACCACTGCATTCGTGATCCCCCGGGTTTTGTAAAACCATAAATTAACTAATACGCCATGCTCAGGGTTCTTACGGAATTCCAGGGTTAGTTGGCCTGAGCTACCGGGCAGCAAGGTTAACCCATAGGGCGTGGGCAGCCACTCGCCATGCACGTTCACCAGGTGCTTTCTTAGTTCCTCTCCTCTATCATTGATGTTATCCACAAAGTAGCTTACGCCGAGCTCTTCTTGCGATTTAAAGAAAATGCTCCAATCTTTATGGCTCAGGCTTATATAGACAAGAAACAACCCGGCACAGAATAGCGACATTCTTAAGGCCTGGGTCTTGATAAGCCTGTTAAGCAGATGTTTTGGCCATTTCATATTGGGGACACACGTTAGGAATTGTTCTCAGGCAGCCATTAATCAGCGATTGCAAAAAAATTGCTGATTTACTCAAAGTGCCTGTTGTCTTGATTAATTATAGAAAACGGTAGGGACAGATTATAATCTGTCCCTACAACTTATAAAGCATTGAACCATATTACTTATGGCACAGATTCTATCCGCCTAGGCGGACTGAATTCAAATTTCACTAATCATTCTTAATGGCTTAGGCGACATTTATGGAACTTTGAATTCTTGCAGATTATCTTACATAGAGCACTGAAATTATCCTGGTCAAACCGGAATTATTCGGACGCTAAATTTATGAGCATCAGAAATTTTCGGGCACTTGAGTTAATAAGGTTATCGCGGCGTCGCGAATGGTCTCGCCGCTTCCCGGTGCCAGAGCCGGGAGGCCGTAGTATTCAAATGACGACTCCACTTCGTAACCGCCTTCGGCAAATGCCGCTCGCGGCGGAATATAGCCTACCACATCATTTGCCATTGTGACAATCCATGTTGATTGAAATGGTGATGCGCGTTTGATCTCCTGCCCCAATTCGACGAAGAGCTCACCTGGGATTCCGACCAAAGCAAGGTCATTGATCGCAATTACTTGAACGGGAACGCGGAAGGGCGAGGGCGGGGTGGTTTGTCTCGTATCGCTTCGTGTGGATAGGGTAACTGTAGTTGCTGCCGCGTGAATGAAGACATCTTTTACGGATTTTGTGCGGCGTGCAATTTTCAGAAGTTCCGCGCCCAGAGATCTTCCCATTGTTTCCATTTCGGTGAAATCATCCTGACCGCAGACGTAAGGATTGAGGTCTGCACATGCGCCAAGGGTCATGAGAGCAAGTGGTGTGGCGTCCAGAGATTGCTCGATCCAGTTTCGCGCAGCTCCGGGGTAATCGGCTGTGAACAGCAGATGCTGCGGGCCCATCACCACTGGATGACAGGCATAGTTGAACAGTATGGCCAGTGGCGTGGCGTCAGGGCGAGTAAACGATGCAACGAGCACTTCTGGATCCACTGGTCCAAGAGGAATTCGTTCGGGATTTGACCATTTGTTCTTAACTTTTCCCTCCCCGGATTTCACCCGACGATTGTATGTAAGAGAGATCCACGCGACCTGTACCGAACCCGAAGTGCGCAGGCTGCATTGCTGCGAACGCACGCGTACCTGCCTGGATGATTTTTTGCTGGATGAGCTCTCTGTATGCTGGTGGTGCTTTCACTGGCGTTGTTTGCAGGCATGCAGGGCCGGCGTGCGTGTGAATGCATGATATGAGGATATTGGCAGAAGGGATGCCGAGGCGGCGCTGCAGCTGGGCTTTGGCTGCGCTGATCAGCTTGCCGTCGAGCGCCAGCAGGTCGCATACGATAATGAGCACGCGTGTATTGGCTTCAAGGGCAAGGGCGCGGACTTCGAGCGGATCGTGAATTCCTTGCGGAATTGCCTCAGCCCGTGACGCATACCCCGTAAAGGCACCTGCCCGTATTGGCTCGAGGTCAACTTGTGCTGTCCCTACCCTTAGCGGCTCTGCAAGAACCCCCTGACAAAGCAGGCCAATAACAAGAACAATGACAATGATGGTAGAACGCAATACAATCATTTTTATCTTACTCTGCTATCGAATAGAGAAATTAATATTATAGCACGGCCCCAAAGTTGACTGTAGCCCATCTTACAGGTTTGGGTATTTACTTCTTCCATCGTTCCAGTCTCCACGAGGTGGTGACGTCAACTTTTCCAGTGACGGGTAGTCCGGCGGCATCAGGCTGGAGACTGGAGACTTGAGGCTGGAGGGGGATGGTTTTCTCATCTCTCCAGTATCCAGGCTCCACTCTCAGGACTTCGAACGCAATGAACATATCAGGCTATTGAGGACTTTGGAGGTTTCTTCACATGAAGCATGAATGGCTTGATGCGTGGCGTCATCGAGATAACCCAACCGATGCGCAAGCGAGATCTGATAACCCAATTCACGGGCAGATCCGTAAGCCATATCCAGAAAGCGGAGGTAGTCCGCTTCGCTGGAACGAGCGCAGCCTTCCACTATATTTGACGCGACAGAGACGGCCGCCCGGCGCATTTGGGAAGTCAGGCCGAACAGTTCGTCTTTGGGAAATGGTTTTGTGGCCTTGTAAGTCTCAAGCGTCAGCGCGTCAGCGAGTTCAAAAGCCCGAAGTTTCCTGTAGTCGCGCATATGTTACCCCTGTCTAGATAATTTGCCAACAAACAGGCGGCATTATCCAGTCTCCAGCCTCCAGTCTCCAGCCTCCATTTCTGGATTGACGATTGCCTGACTGGCAATTGCACCGACCCCAGCTTTGGCAAAAGGGACGTACATCCCTACGGCGGGGAGTTTCGTCGCAGTGGCGACACCGACATCGCCGGTGGCTTTATCATAGGCGACAATGGAGAACGTATGGGCGATCGGTGCATTGCGAGACTGGCCAGCACACGTCAGATTGCCTATGGTGCCCAGCAGCATGGCAATGAAGCCTCCCATCAGAAGCATTTTCCATTCTCCCCCAAATGAGTGTTGGCTCGCTTTCTTTGAGGCTGTGTCTGAGGCTGTGTCTATTGTTCGAGCAAGACAAATGTCACAGCACGCAACGAACGGATAATGACTAAATCTTTATATTCTGAGTGACCACCTGCGACATGGGAAGTTCTACGGTGATCTTTTTTGAGCAAGGAGCATGTGGGTCGTGAGCGACGCAAAGGGTGTAAGTGCCGGGTGGTAGAGAGACGAATGAGTAATAGCCATTGTCGTCGGTTGCCATGCGCAGGTTAAGTTCATCAAGGCAGACAATGACGTTGCGCATCCCCTGTTTGCCATTGGCGTCGATCACCCGACCAGTGAGGATGGGCAGTCGTGGCTCCTCCAGCCACGGCGTGCGCGGCACATTGGCTGGCATCGTGAAGAGCGCGGATTTGACAGCGTTATAAAATTTTTCTTCCGGTGTTCTGCCGTTGTAGGTGTAGCCATAGCGAAAGCCGGTAATGCCTGCAGCGCGGCGCTTGCGTACCTCGCGCATCTGGATAATGGACTCGTCAATAGAATTGAGGTAGAGGCCGAGGCCTATGACCGGAAGGCGGCCAAAGGAGGCTGCGACGGTTAAGTCGACCCAATCGCGAAAATCGCGTTTCTGTTCAGGAACCTGTTCGCGCTTATAGTCCATGGGCATATTGATATCCAGGATGCCTTCGCGCATCCAGCCGCACCAATCTTGTAACGCTTTGGTGTAGGCGGCTGATGCCTGCCAGCCGGTATCGAGCGCACCCCATGTGATTGTACATGCTGAGACACGGACGTGGGGCTTGACGCGCTTTGTTTCAATGTAGACGCGGCGCACGAGATTTGTCACGCGGTCACGGCGCCATTGTGCCCAGTTGGGATTGTCGGGTTTGGGCATTCCAGTAAAGTTTGTATCCTTGCGAAAGAGCTCCAAGGCAATGGGGTTATAGCCGGTGACGTCGCCGTCGTAGCGAATGTAGTCGAGGTTGATGCCATCAACATCATAGCGTTGCACGATTTCAGCGCAGACCTGAGCCAGGTAGTTTTGCACACCGGGTACGCCCGGATCAAGCATCATGCCTTGCCCTGTGGAAGTAGTTTTTCCGTTTTTATAGGCCAGGCTGAGCCACTCAGGGTGGCGGGCTGCCACGTGTTTAGGCGACGGTGGTTCTTTTCCGCGCCAGCAGGGATATATAACGATCCATGGATGGACTTCGAGGTATGGTTGACCACCACTGGTGTCATGAGCTTTCTGAATCAAATCCAGAAGCGGATCAAAGGCGGGGTCGGGGATTTTTGGTGAGCGGGGTAAGATGCGCGAGTCGTAAAAGGCCATGCCTTTATCAACGATATTCGGGATAATCGCGTTATAGTTATAATTCTTTACGGTTTGCACAAATGCCGTAACGGCTTGAGGCGTCAGATATGAACCGGGAGAATCGTAATTTGCTGCCCATAGCATCCTATACTCATCAGCAAGTGGATTGTCAGCGGCGAAAGATAGGCCAGTGAACATAGAAAGAAACACGACTGTCAGGCTAACAAGCGACCAGATTGCATATCGCATTATACTGCCTCCTGTTACATGGGTTATCTACCGTGGTCGGGGATAAGGATAATACTGTCGTTGCAAGCAACACAATTGTCGCCTGGCACTCCCAATTCAGACTATGCCAAAGTGAAAAAATGAAAGTCAATAGAAAGTTCGGCAGGCACTGAGAGACGTTATTAAGATGAAATCTTAGCCACTACGAGACAATGTATATGACGGAAATAGGGGCGATCCGCCGCGGCGGACGGGTCGGCCTTCCATCTTGCACAAATGAGAAGGAATGATAAGACGAAAAGTCTTAACTGTTTATCCGCGCGTATCTGCGTGCATCTGCGATTGCAGTAATCGCTTATATATTTAAACCACAGATGAACGCAGATGAACACGGATTTTGATTAATCATATTTCGTTCAGAAAAAGAGTTGACAGCTAGTGGATGGGAAACTAGAGTTATGGATTTGTATGGCGAAGAGAAGTGGGGCAAAAAGACAAAGTTTTTCCCGGGAGATTGATTTGAGATGGGATTATTAATTTCGATCTTAATTCTGGTTTATGTGTTGGTTTGCGGATTTCTTATTCTTGTGGTTCTTTTGCAATCGGGGAAAGGCGGAGGTCTTTCTGGGCTTCTGAGTGGAGGTGGCGGCCTGAGTGACTCCTTCGGCGCGTCAGGAGCAGAGAAAACGCTCAGCAACTGGACGACCTACTGCGCGATTGCCTTTCTCGTCGTCTCGCTGGCTTTGACGCTTTTAGGAGCGCGCCACTTCCAGAAATCGCTGCTTGGCGAGTTTCCTGAGGAGACGCCACCGCCACCATCAGCACAAGTTACTCCGGCACAGATGACTCCGGCACAAGTTACTCCGGCACAGATGACTCCGGCACAAGTTACTCCGGCACAGGTTACTCCAAGGAGCGAGGAGACAATACCTGGCAGCCCGGAGAGGGTGGTACCGGTTCAGCCTGAGGGTGCGGTTCCCGGCCCATCCGTAAGCGAAGAGGAGGCGATCTAATATATCGGAAGACATTTGAGCATCCGATTGGGAAATGCGCTTAAAGCACATGCATGTCGTGCCGTCGTGGTTTGATATTTCCTTTTGATATGTGCTTAAAGGGTAATAAGGAAGGGCCGCATATCGAAAAGACATCACCGCCTGCAGATGAATAAGAAACGGGAGGTTAAAAGCCTACCCGTTTTTTTGTTTTATGGCTTTTTTTCAAATGGGTTAGCATTTTAGCTCGCATCTGTGAGAGGAAGCAGGGAGAAGTGCGGCGAGGCGACGTTTTCAGATTGACAGAGTAATGGGGAGGAGGCGTTGTGGGGTTGCATTTTCCAGTTGAATTACGTTAGGCACTTTCCTATAAATACAACATTGCGGAAACACCACGATCGGGCTTGCAACCAGATATTTCTTTTCCATGGTACTGGTGACTAGCCGAATAGCTCACGCTTGAGAGAGGAGTTGTTGAGGAATGAGGCAGCGTATAGACGTTCAGCTGGGCGATCGAAGCTATCCCATTGTGATTGACCACGGCTGGCTTGAGACGTTCGACTCGGTGGCGAAGGAGTATATCCCATACGATCGGGTGCTGGTAATCTCGGATCGGCAAGTCGGTGGGTTGTATGGTGACGTGCTCGTAGAGAGTCTGCATCGAAGTGGATTTTTGGCGGAATTGTTCGTTATTGCTGATGGTGAAAGCAACAAGAACCTGGCGACCATGAGTACGATTTACGACTTCCTCATCGAATATAATTATCCACGCCAGACCACAGTGATAGCTCTGGGTGGGGGTGTTGTGGGTGATGTAGCGGGGTTTGCCGCAGCCACGTACATGCGGGGAGTGCCTTATATTCAGGTGCCTACGTCGCTGCTGGCTATGGTGGATAGTAGTGTTGGGGGTAAGGTAGGAGTGAATCACCCGCTTGGCAAGAACCTCATCGGATCATTTTATCAGCCCAAATTAGTATTTATAGATTTAGCAGTACTCCAGACGCTCGCGCCAGAGGAGTTCCGTGCTGGGTTTGCTGAAGTGATTAAGTATGGAGTGATCTGGGATGCGAATCTCTTCAGCTTTCTTTTGAACAATGTAAAGAAGATTTTTGCACTTGATCAGCTTGGATTAATGCGAGTAGTTCAGACTTCGTGCTCGATTAAGGCACAGGTGGTGGAGGAGGATGAGAAAGAGGCGGGCCTACGCGCCATTCTCAATTACGGCCATACGATCGGGCATGCTTTGGAGGCGCTGACAAATTACAATGTCTATCGCCATGGAGAGGCTATCTCTATTGGTATGCTTGCTTCAGCGAAGATAGCGGAGAAAATGGAGATTCTTAGTGACGTTGATGTGTCGCGCCTGTGGCAGTTGTTAGTGAAGGCGGGGTTGCCGTGCACCATGCCGAAAATTGATCCCATTGATATCATCGAGCGGCTGCGAAAGGATAAGAAGGTTCGATTAGATAAGGTGCGATTTGTGCTGCCGGAACGGATCGGAAAGGTCGTGATTCGGGAGGACGTCAGCAACGAGATTATCCGGGAAGTGATCGAGAAGATGCGGGAGGAAAGTGATGAAAAATCTGCTAGTAGTTAATGGGCCAAATCTGAATCTGCTGGGGGAGCGCGAGCAGACGATCTATGGGAAGAAGAACCTGGGGGAGATTGAGCAGAAGCTGGTGTCAATGGGGCGGGAGGCACAGATTGAAGTTGAGTTTTTCCAGAGCAATCACGAAGGTGACATTGTAGATCAACTGCAGGGGGCTAAGGGGCGAGTTGACTGTATCTTAATCAATCCCGCGGCGTTCACGCATACAAGCATTGCCATACGTGACACATTGGCGGCCATTGGAGTTCCGACCATTGAGGTGCACATGTCAAATATTTATGCACGTGAGGAATTCCGCCGACATTCGTTTGTTGCTCCAGTAGTACGAGGGCAGATCTCCGGGTTTGGTGCGTACAGTTATGTCCTGGCGTTTCTGGCGGCAAAGGCTATACTGGCAGGAGAACGATAGGCCGTCGAGACGAGTCGGACGGCTTCTGTGTGCAATTGGTGCAGCGTTGTCTCGAGCGGGGGCAGACGCCCCTGTCTGGGAACCAGCAAATGGGTGGAGCAATGGCCTCCACCCTTATTCTTTATCCTTCAGACCAGAAACTGGTTTCTGCGCAGGAATACCGGTATGGGGCATAATGGTACGGTTGGATCATGTGATCCGTTAGTCCGTTTGCCCGTTAGTCCGTTGGTCCGTTAGCCCGTTGTGGGAGGCATGATACAGTGAACAGCAAAGAACGCGTGAGACGGGCCGTTACGTTCACAACACCGGATCGGATTCCTATAGACATCTGGGTGCTGCCCGCTGCGATGCAGCGCCACGGCCAGGAGTTGCAGCGGTTGCTTGATGCGTATCCGAAGGATTTCGCAGGGGATGGGTTTGTTTCGCCCTGGCCAGAAGATCAGCTGTACGAGCCGGGGAAGGCGACTGATCCGTGGGGCAGCGTGTGGATGAATACAATTCCGGGGATGATGGGACAGGTTCAGTACTATCCGCTGAATGATTGGAGTAATCTAAGACGCTACAAGCCCCCATATCACCTCTTAGGCATGGGGTTTGATCAGATGGATGAGACGATACGGCGTAACGCGGACAAATTTATTCTCGCAAACGGAGGGTCGCTGTTTCACCGTATGTGCTGGCTGCGTGACCCGCAGTATCTTTATGTTGATCTTCTGGAGGAGAAGCAGGAAGTATTCGCGCTGCGGGAAATGATTATGCAGTACTTGCTCAAACATCTGGACTTTGTGTTGCAACACGACTGTGATGGCGTGGTTTTTTCGGACGACTGGGGAACGCAGACGCAGCTGGTGATCTCCCCACCTCTTTGGCGCAAGATTTTCCGTCCGTGCTACGAAGCCTTGTTTGATCAGGTGCGGGCCAAAGGGCGCCTGATTTTCTTTCATAGCGACGGCTACATCCTTGATATTATCGGCGATCTGATTGATCTAGGGGTGAATGCGCTGAATTGTCAGGTGGCGTGTATGGGAGTACGAATGCTGGGAGAACGGTTCAGAAGGAAGGTATGCTTCTGGGGTGAGCTGGATCGGCAGCATCTGCTGCCGCGAGGTGATCCTGATGGGATCAGGGCAGCAATTCGCGAGTCGGTGGAGTGCTTCAGCGCGGCAGAGGGCGGTCACATTTTTCAGGCTGAAGTGAACGCTGACGTCCCTCTCGTAAATATTCAGACCATGCTCGAGGGATGGCAGGAAATGGCCGACGTGCATCAGCAAGCATCATGAGGGAGAGATTCCTCGTTGAGTAGGGGCGTTAAATTTAACGCCCTTACCAGTACAGGTGTGGCACGACCCGGCATTCTGGATCTACGAAGGGCAGTGGTATCTCCGGGGGATATCGCGGATCATGAACAGCGAAGAAGCATTGAAATCGAGACGAGGGCCGAGCAGATTGCAGTCGGGATGGCCGGCGATCATTGTGGATGCAATTGTATTTCTGGGCTATTTTGCGAGTCTGAGTTTGCTCATTCTCAGTCCGGCGAGTGGCTCTCATGGGGGTGTGGTGATGGCTCACCTTGTCATGAACGTGTTGCTCTTGCTGGTGGGGGTGAGGGTGTTACGCGAACGAGGCGAGCGCAGGCGAGTGTGTGCAATTGATGTGCTGATGATTTTCTTTGTTCTTAGTGCGGCGTTGAATGTGGTGGTAGCCGAAGTGAAACATGCGGCTCTGATGCGTCTTCCACTGTATGTGGATTACGCCATTGCATATTGGGTGGGCTCGGTTGTATTTGCCCGGCGGGCCGGCGCCTTCTATGCGTTGATAGTCGGGTATGGCCTGTTGATTGGGGTGGCGTTTATTGCGAGTTCCGGATCTGGAGCAGTGCTACCTGTCTCGTTGCATATGCTTGGAATAGTAGGTGCGTTTTCACTTGTCGGATTTCTGCTTGCCATTTGTGTACGGCCCTCTGCTGCGTGGTCACGCTTGGTCACGTGGTTACTTCTTGCCGGAGTGATAGGAATCGGGGTGGTGGATTATGCCACGACATCAGGAGGGGTCTGGCAACACGGGACACAATCAGCCCAGAAGCAGGCGTATTATAGCAGCTCCGTGGCAAGGGACATGTTTCATGCCTCGCCGATTCTCGGATATGGAATCGGCAATTTCGAGCTTGTTGGCCGACGTTACAGCCCAGTTCCGAGCTCAGGCGGACTACATTTACGCAATAGCCATTTCCTGGAGCTCATTGAGATGGGAGTGGTGGGGCTCATTGTGAAGTGGCTGGTGGTGATTTCGCTGCTGGTCTGGGCGTATCGGCGGCGTGTTCCTCGCCAATGGTGGGAAGATGCGGTGTATTACCGGCTATCGTTTAGTGTAATCTGTGTTATGCTGGTAGATGCGTTCTGGTTTCCCCCGCTTGCGGATGGTACTTGCGGACTGCTATTCTGGGGAGTTGCTGGGGTGTTGGTGGGGAAATGTCTCGGGTTAAGACGAATTATGCCATCGGACGAAACCGGTACAGCTCGTGCATCGGAGGAGGGAGAGCACACTGTTTTAGCCCGTGAGAGTGCTGGTGAGGAGCGGGAGGTGTCGAGCCCTGATCGAGAGATGTTCACTCGCAGTAGGCTTCCGCGCTTTGGCAGACGGCCTGTGCGGCGTTTATCCAGCGTGCGCAAATGGGCGAATATTTGCTTACTGGTTTGCGCAGTGATGGTTCTTAGCATTGTAGAATCGCTACCGGTTGTTGCGAATCGGCTCGCCAGGCTGAACCGAGGTGAAGCATTATGGAGTGAGAATTACGGGAAGCGCCTGGCTTTGGCCGCTTATCTGATGCCGTATGATCCGACGTATCAGATGAAACTGGCTATTCATTATCACGCACTGATTGAGCAAACGGGCGAAGCCGCGGTCTACATGCCGTGGATTGCCCATGCCTATGAGCGGGCTGCGGAGCTAAACCCGTATGAGGAAGAGCCCGCAGTGCAGCTAGCGCGGTTTTTCCATGTAACAGGGGATTATCTTTCGACAATCCACAGTCTGGAGGGTAGCCTTGTGTACCTGCCAATGTCGCCAGAGCTGCATGCCTGGCTAATACGGGCCTACATTGAGGCGGGTCATTATGAGAGGGCGCTGGAAGGGTTGCAGCAATTGAGTGTGTTAATGCCTGCTAATGCATCTGTTCATGCGAAAATGGAAGCGCTGTATGAGAACATCGGAGAGTACCGCGCAGCGCTACGGGAGGCGTACTATGTGATTCAGAAAAATCCAACTGCCGTTGAGATGTGGGATAAAATCCGGTATCTCAAACTTCGGGTGGCGTATTAAGAGCGCAAATGAATTTTTTGAACATCTCCGTGACTTAGATATCTCGGAATCTTACATAAGGAGGTGGCACGGGCATCACGCCACAGGCGCATTTTCAACCTGCCCGTGTAGGCGAAGAGAGAAGGACATAGGATCCAAGTTCTCTTGCTAGGAGCTCTAAGTTACTGTACGCTTTCCTCGAGTGCGTGGCCTCAGAGAACGGCTTCAACGCGTTCAACTTCTGGGACCGATTCCTTGAGTTTTCGTTCCACGCCCATGCGTAGGGTCATCTGAGCGCCCGGGCACCCTGCGCAGGCGCCTTTCAGGCGCACATGCACGACGTTGTTTTCAATTTTCACCAACTCGATGTCTCCCCCATCGGCCTGGAGAAAGGGCCGAATCCCTTCGATAGCCTGTCGAACTTTTTCTTCCATTGGTTTGTCTCCCTTGATTTGATCCGAATTAGACTTATCTTAGATATGCTTACGATACCGTTGAGGGCGGGGTATCTGAGCTATTTCGTATTCCGGAAGGTTTGGCGTTTTGGAGTGGCCCGTGTCGTGATACATGTTTCCCGGCCGTAATGCCATTTGAGATAGAACACCCATGCCTTGGCCGGAAAAATTTTTATTTTTCAAATTTCCCCACGGCATCTTTTTATATTTTCCAAGCGAAACCCGAAAATACAAGGGTTTTTTAACTGCCTCCGCCACTTTTTTCGGCTTTTACGATTTCCAATTTCAGCACTACCAGCCCTTTGTCCCAGTCTGCCACTAATATATAGGGAAGTTTGACGGCGATGCCGGTGGCATTTCCAGGGGTATCGTAATGAGCGAGCAGCGTGGGGGAGGTTGTGTTTTCAACATCGTAGAGATCAAGCCCATCTTCGTCGCGGGTCATCAATAAGAGGTTTTGAAGCAGGTAGATGTCTTTGATTGAGCCGGAGTGTATGAGAATTTTCGCCACAGGTTTTGGATGGAGAGGATCGCTAACCTCAATGATTACAATACCGCGGCGCCTGTTGCAAACAAAGGCAAGCGAGTCGCTGATCCTTACGGTATCACAAAAACCGCCGACAGAGAAAGAGTTCAGCAATTTGGGCTGAATCGGATCGGTTAGATCGAGGATTTTGAATGCATCGTCGTAGGAATCTGCCAGGTAGGCGTAGTGGCCTGAGATCTCGGCCATTTTCGCGTAGTTGACGTCGCTAAATCGCCCGATTTCCTGGAGCCGATTGCGCTTGACTTCCTTGATAACGGCTATGCCTTCTCCGCCACAGCATGCGTAGATCAGATCGTCGTGCAGCACAAGCGAGGTTGTGACTCCGGGAACCTGAAGCGAGGCTGTTCGTCTGGGGTCAGCAGGCTTGCTGATATCAAAGAGCTGGACACCGTAGAAGCGATCAGCAACATACAACCGATTTCCCTTTGCCACGAGCGACAGGGGATAGACGCCAGTGGCAACATGGCAGAGGAGCTCAATCTGCTCAATATCGGAGATATCCAAAACAGCCATGCCACCCATGTTCAGCGCCACGAAAGCGTGGTTGCCCTGAATGGCAATGTGGCGAGCCGTTCCTGGCAGAGGGAAGGTTGTAACATGAAGCAGCTGGTACTGGGGTTTGGGCTGTGATGTTGGATTTGTCTTGGGGTAAGGAAGCGACGTTGCATTAGGCCACACTTCAAGTCGGAGGCAGGGCCAGAGTGTGAACAGACCAACTGCCAACAAGGCTGGAGGAAGGTGCCTGTAGATTTTCTTAATGCTCTGAAGCATCATCTCGAAATATAGTGTTAGCATAGCTCTTAGGTATTGACAATATAAAATGAAGATATTAAGGAGAGTTTGCTTTTCGTACCTATGGGATTGAGCTTCATTATACTGGATTTTGCCTGTGAGGAGTACTTATGGCTGCCAGACAAAGCCAACGGCGCGAGACTCACAAAGCTGTCATGTGGGGTCAGGTGATCCTGAGCTGGCTAATTCCAGGGAGTGGCTTTGTGCTGCGTAAGCACTATGCACGAGGAGTCGTTTTGTTTTTGCTGATAAACGTAACGTTTATGATCGGAGTGCTGCTGCATGGAGCGGTTGTGTGGCCGATCTGGAATCGGCACATCGAAGGCTTTAATATTGTGAATAACCTGACCTTCATAGTTCAGCTTGGGAACGGGTTTTTAGGCTTGCTCAGCCTGGTGGGTCACTCGCTTAGGCCGAATGGAGTACTTACTGGCCAGGAGTGGCATGCGTATTTTGACTTGGCGTCTTTCTACTTGCTCGTATCTGGTGGTATGAATTACTTTGTCGTTTGTCATTTTTATGATCGGTTTTCCGAGGCACCCAGAGGCAAGAGACCGTCCAAATCCCTCCGGGAGTAGGAGATGTCGCTTGGTATAGTAAACATCCTGTCGTTATTATACTTATCTATGGTCGTGGCGCTGGTTCTCAGTATCAACGAGCACGAGGAGATACGGCCTATTTTACGGGCAACGTTGCGGCGCTGGGGTCTAGGGGTGGGGTTACTGATTGGCTTTGGGATACTTGTTTATTTGCTGGGCAACCTGTAGGATGGCAGAAAAGCGGGCTTCTGAGGGCGCCAATTGCGAAAAAAAATTGTGAAGTAAGGCCAAAAAATCTTCTTGACATCGAGGAGACACAAGGGTAGGAATCTATTATAAAAGAATTGGCATCTGGTAATGTAGATAGGAAGCAAATTTTAGAGAGAAAGGAGGGATAAGTATGAAGAAAATGAGAGGGTTTACTCTCATTGAGCTCCTTATCGTCGTGGCGATCATTGCGATTTTGGCAGCTATCGCAATACCAAACTTCCTCGACGCCCAGATCAGGTCAAAAGTATCGCGGGTCAAGACGGATCAGCGCTCATTGGCAACAGGGTTGGAAGCCTATTTCGTTGATACCAACGTATATTTGGCCTACGGTGTGGGCGAACAAGGTGCGAATGCTTTTGCGATGCCCGCTCCAGGGACTGGTAATGACCAAATCGGGAGTACTTTGATTTATACGTTCCGGGTCTGGACAGCAACAAATAATTATTTCCATACACTCACCACCCCGATTGCGTACATGACCAGCTTTATTCGCGATCCTTTCGCGGATACGAAAATGGCAAGCTTTGGCTACTACTGCGATACCAATGGTTGGATTATCACTAGCTTTGGTCCGGACACAGACGAAAACTGGGCCCCTTCGGCGGGTGCCCCTAAAGTGCCGGGTGACATTCGGATGACAAATGCCCAACCCGAGGTGGAGTCTGTTTATACCAGCAATTTTGCACAACCATCATTGACGCTGTCGGTCTTGTTCAGTGAGTATGAGCCGAATGAAGCCTTTACGTATGACCCAACCAATGGAACCATTAGCCCGGGCGATGTTTATCGGGTGAAGCAGTAAGTGTAGCAGCTGTTGTTGTTATAGACGGTTGATTCTATCTACCAGGCAGACTGAGCTGCTCAGTCTGTCTGTTTTTTTATCTATTCCTACCTTCCACGCGTAGTTTACGCACCACATTGAACGTAGTCATCAACACCTGGTTCAATCCGGTGTTTGAATGTTCTTTGCTCCAGCTGGTTTCAAGGCGGGATTATGTGTGCTCTTCATTGGGAATTCGCAATATGGAAAATTGTTTATCCCGGGAATGAGACCAAAAGGTATGCGTTGCATGGCTCTGGGATGTTGCACACGGACGCGATGAATAGTGAAGAGGCAAATGGATGGGATCACCCCTGCTTATTATACTCAGCCAGCACTTTCTTCAGATCGTTCCAGACGGTCTGGCGATTTGCGGGATGGTAGAGGAGGCTGGCGGGATGATAGGTAGGAATCAGTGGAATATGGTGATACAAATAGCGATTGCCCCTGAGTCTGGATATGGCAGCCGAGGTGCGCAGTAGTGTTTGGGCGGCATATCTCCCAAGGGTGCATATGACTCGCGGTTTAAGAATGTCGAGCTGTTGAACCAGGTAGTCTTCGCAGGCGGCAACTTCGTCGGCTTGCGGATCGCGATTATTCGGAGGACGACACTTTATGACGTTGCAAATGAAGACGTCGCGTCGGCTCAAGCCCATCTGCTTGATGAACTGAGTGAGAAGATTGCCTGCGGCACCTACAAATGGTCGACCTTGCAGGTCTTCGTTCTCGCCCGGAGCTTCCCCGACGAATACCATCCCGGCGTTGGGATTCCCTTCCCCAAAGACCACGTGGGTACGTGTTTTCGCCAGTCTGCACTTCACGCAGTGTTCGACCTGCGAGCGCAGCTGTTCAAGTCGTCTGCGTTTCGCTTCTGGAGATGGAGAGTCAGAGACGGCAACAAAGTGCGACCCGGTGGCTTTCAGAAATGCAAGATAGTTTTTAAGATCTCGAACGATTTTACGGGGCGATGATGAGGATGAAGTTTTCATGATGTCGCACGCCATAGGAGCGGTTTGCAGTGTAACGCGACCATAGAGGAGCGGCAGGCACTAAAATCCACCAATAATTCTGGAACGATCATCACCTGCATACCCCCCACCGACAAGGCGTTTAAATGCCGGCACATCTTCGGCATGCATCATTCCGGTTTCCAGGGTGATGAGTTTTTTATTGAACAGATCAACCAATGATTGATCAAATGTTTGCATTCCCTCGCCGCGGTTTTTGATCACCTGCACCATATCGTCAATTCGATCTTCGCGCATGAGCTTTCGGACAATGTCGTTGACGATCATGATCTCTACGCAAGGAACCCGGCCTTGATTATCCGTTGCAGGGACAAGCCGCTGGGAGATTACGGCCTTCAGCGCGATGCCAAGGTCGGAGCGCAGGAGGTGCTGCTCGTCGGTGGGGAAGTAATTAATGATGCGGTTTACGGTCTGAACCGCGTTGATGGTGTGCAGGGTGCTAATGACGAGATGCCCAGTCATGGCAGCGCGGATGGCAATGACAATAGTCTCGCGGTCGCGCATTTCGCCGATGAGAATGACGTCCGGATCCTGGCGGAGAGTGTGGCGCAGGCTCTGCTCGAACGAGCGGGCATCTATGCCGATCTCTCGCTGCTCGATTAAGCTCATCTTGTCCTTGTGGAGAAATTCAATCGGGTCTTCGATGGTAAGGATGTGTTCTTTGCGGGTGGAGTTGATATAATCCACAATGGCAGCCATTGTGGTTGACTTGCCTGTGCCGGTCGGGCCGGTAATAAGGATCATGCCACGACGGTATTCTGATATTTTACTGAGAACTGGTGGGAGAGTGAGATCGTCAAAGCTCAAATGTTCGTACTGAAGACGTCGCAATGAGAGACTGAGCGCGCCTCGTTGATAGAAGGCGTTTGAGCGGAATCGGGTAGTGTTGTCAATGCTGAAAGCAAAGTCAACGGAGCCATCACGCTTGAGGAATTCTTGGAGCTTGTTCGGGACGATTTTTTCCACAATGGCGGCCACTTCTTCCTTGGTGAGAGGAGGATGCTTGATCGGCACCAGCTCCCCGTTCACACGGTAGATCGGGACCGCACCGGTTTTGAGATGGATGTCAGATGCATTCATTGACTCCATTTGTTTGAGCAGATCGCCAAAATTAACGGCCATAAATCATCACCTCTCTATTTAGCTCACACATCAAGATTTCCGTTTTTGCTTTTTCTTGGCCACAGGCTTTATTAGTAATGCTAGCTTATCCATGACGTGCGAGGCAACCTCTATTTTCGTCATGCGAGGAAGCGCCTGGGTTGCGCCCTGTTTGTAAATAAGTGTTACTTTATTGAAATCGGACTGAAACCCCGAGTCTGACTGGCCAACGGCGTTGGCGACGATCATATCAAAGCCTTTCGCGGCCAGTTTCTGTTTTGCCTGCCGCACGAGATCGCGAGTTTCTGCAGCGAAGCCGACGACAATCTGATGTGGCGATTTCTTCTTGCAAACGGCTGCAGCGATATCAGGATTTGGAATAAGTTCCACGTGGAGAGGTGCTGCGGATTTTTTTCGCTTTTGCGGCTCCTGACTTGCCGGGCGGTAGTCTGAAACGGCTGCAGCAAGGATGATGGCATCTGCTATTTTGAGGCGTTTCATGACGGCCTGATGCATCTCGCGAGCAGTCATTACCCGGTGTACCATGATCCCTGGAGGATCGGGAAGGCTTGTGGGCCCCGAGATGAGGGTAACCTGGGCGCCACGGCGTGTCGCCTCCTCAGCGAGCGCATAACCCATTTTGCCTGATGAAGGATTGGACAGGTAGCGCACGGGATCGAAGTATTCATGTGTTGGCCCTGCAGTGACGAGGATGCGATGTCCCACCAGCGCAGTGCGTTGGCTGAAATATGAGGAAATGATTTCGAGAATTCTCTCAGGCTCCTCCAGGCGGCCAATGCCTTCTTCTCCACTGGCCAGAAAGCCGGTTTGCGGTGGAATCTGGCGAATACCGCGCTCTGTCAGCTGGCGCAGGTTCTCCTGCACAATGGGATGTGTATACATGGTGCTGTTCATCGCGGGTGCAATGAAGGTAGGCCCTTGAAAGGAGAGGAACAGAGTAGATAATGGGTCGTCGGCAATCCCCTGGGCGAATTTGCCAATAATATTGGCTGTGGCAGGGGCAACCAGGAGTAGGTCGCCCCACTCGCTGAGGGCGATGTGTTCCATCTCCCATCCATGTTCCCGGCTGAAGAGACCAGTATAGACCGGATGTCGGGACATGGCTTCAAATGTGATTGGTGCCACGAGCTTCGTTGCAGCGTGAGTCATGACGACTCTGACGTCTGCGCCCTGTTTGCGAAACAGGCTGCACAGGTCAAGGGCCTTGTAGATGGCAATGCTCCCTGAAACCCCGAGGATGATGTGTTTCTCTTTAAGCATCGGGAGTGTGGCTTTTGTGTTTTGTTTTCCACGCCTTAATTTCATTTGCCTTTTCCCCTAACCGACAAACCGACAGCCCGTCAGGAGGCCTCATTTTCAGGCCGCTTGATAATTCTGTTGCCAACGGCGACGGTGAGTCGCGAGGTGCGAGCGCGCTCGGCGCGAATGATGGCTTTCGCTGTCTCAATGGTCTCATCGAGAACGTCATTTACGATCACGTAATCGTACTTGCCTGTATATTCTATCTCTTTGCGAGCATTCGACAGGCGTACCTGAATTATCTTCTCGCTATCGAGTTTTCGTTCACGTAGCCGCTTTTCCAGCTCCGCGAGGCTTGGGGGCAGTAAGAATATAATCACCGCATCGGGTGACAGGCGTTTCACGTTCAGGGCGCCCTGAACGTCCAGGTCCAGCAGGACATCTCTACCTTTACTGAGCTTTTCTGCGATGAGATCTTTCCGGGTGCCGTAAAGGTAATCGTGTACACGTGCCCATTCGTAGAATTGGTCCTGTTTGATCATCCGCTTGAATTCCTCTTCAGTGACGAACCAGTAGGACTGGCCATGCACTTCCCCTGGGCGTGGTGGGCGGCTGGTGACCGATACTGAGTAATCCAGCGTGTCGTCTGAGGAGAGCAGGGCGCGCAGTATGGTTGATTTCCCGCCACCAGATGGGGCAGAGACAACGAACAAAATACCATGACGACTGAGAGTAATGGTCATGATGTCTACGTTTGATTTTCCACGGATATTGTTATCAAGCCATGAGGGTATTTTGCTTAAACACCGCCACAGAGATCATCAGAGAATAATTCGTGCCATTCGTGTACTTGTAAAACGCAGTTAGCACAAATGGGAACGAATGAAAACAAATTCCACGAATTAACTCCCTTTGCAGGGAAAACTGGGTACTACTAAACGTATTCTGGACTGGGAAAATAGACTCGGCTTTTTCTCATTCCAGATTCTGTAATTGCTCGCGGATTTTCTCAATTTCGCTTTTCATGGTCAATGTCAATGGCGCTACTGTTGTATCGCGTGCTTTGGCACCGATGGTGTTGGCCTCCCGTAGGAGCTCCTGGGAGAGGAATTCGAGCCGCTTTCCTATGGGGTCGCGGCTTTTGGACTGCAGCAGCTTGCGCATCGCGTCAAGATGCGATTTGAGGCGGACCAACTCTTCTGTAATATCGGATTTATCGGCATAGAGCAGGACTTCGGCCTCCAGGCGTTCGGAAACGAGGGCTACGCCTGAGGGTGGGGTGATCTTTGCCAGGCGGTCGGTCAGATGCCGGCGGTATTTCTCGATGATTTCGTTTTTTCGAGCCCACAGGGTTTTTTGTGTCTGTTCCAACAGGCGTACCCTATGGCTAATATCCCCGGCCAGTGCTTTGCCCTCGGCTTTGCGCATGGCTTGTAGCTGACGCAGGACTTTGCGGGTCGCTGTTTTAATGGCCTCCCAGAGGTATTCCTTGTCAATGTGCGGTGTGGCGTGGGTGACGCTGCCCGGCAATTGCAGGAGTGATACAAGCGGAATTTCCTGCCTGATTTTTAGTCGTTTCTTCAGGGCGGCGAGTTGACGGTAGAGCGACTGAATTGCATCGGTATTGATCTGGACTGAGGCGAGGGTGCTTGAGCGCTGCTCCCAGCCAATCCAGATATCCACTTTGCCTCGGCGAATCTCAGTCTTGAGATAGTCACGCAGCCGGGGCTCGACAAAGCTGAGCACACCGGGGACGCGAAAGTTAAAGTCAAGGTAACGGCTGTTATAGGTTTTAATTTCGACTGTTAGTTGGCCCAGCGGGTGTTTGAGAGTAGCCGAGCCAAAGCCTGTCATACTGCAGATCACTGTGAATTACCTCAGTGAAAGAAATATCCCATAAGGACTAAGACTGGTATTCTATTCAGTTAATTTGTGTAGAGTCAACAGATTTTGTCTGAACGGGTCCAGGCTAGTCCAGGGCAATGAATGGGTGGAGTCAGGCATCTGCGGTCGAAGCCTCTGGAGCGCTCTGTGCCTGCTTGGCACTGCGGAGATTGTCCCACCAGAACTCTTTTATCAGGATGCGCACGATACAGGCCACGGGCACTGCCACGATCATCCCGCCCAGTCCGAAGTAAGCACCAACCATCAGGGCAAGCATCACGGCCAGGGGATGTAGCTCGCTGTTTTTGCCCACAATACGGGGCTGGAAAATCATCCCGTCAATGGCCTGGATCAGCGCAAACAGCCCGATTACTTCTGCTGAACCTACCAGCTTATCCGCAAGACTGGGGAAACCGCTGGACGCGAGCACCCAGATGAGCGATGGAACTGCACCAAGCAGGGGTCCGAGGTAGGGAACGATGTTGCCGATGCCTGCCACGACGCCAATAAGAATGGCGTATTTATTCAGGCCGAGGAGCAACAGGCCGATTGTTGTCAGCAGTCCTACAAGGCAGCAGATAATCAACTGGCCCCGCAAGAATCCACCAACTGCCTCATCCATCCTGGTGAGAATACCGAAGATGCGTTGTTCGTGCTGCGCGGGGATCACAGTTGACACCAGACCTTTGATCTTATGGAAATCCAGCAGGAAGTAGAAATTGATAATGATCACAAGAATTAAAAACGAGACAAGTGAAAAGAAGTAACCAAACCCGGCGGCCACTCCTTTAGCTACCGCTCCTGCAACAGAGATTCCCTCTGCGGCTGCGCCGTGCAGTCCCGGGAGCATAGCGCCGAGAACGCTGCGAAGATCAGTTCCCAGGGATTCTAATATGTCTGTGATCTTCTCCATCTGTGCTTCGCTCAGTGTGATATCGTACCTTTTCATGAGTTCGTTGAGCTGAGTCGGTATGACTTCGCTGAGGCGCTTAATGAGTTCGCTGATCTGATGGTAGAGATTGGGTAGTAAGAAGAGCATGAACGCGGCGATCAACAGCAGAATGATGACGTAGAATGTGACAAGACCCATGACGCGCGAGAGTTTGAGTCGCTGCTGGACGAATGTCACAATGGGATTAAAGAGATAGGCAATGATCAATGCTACGCAGAACGGTGCCAGGACATTGGCAATCATGCGCAAAACGGGCCTGAACTGCACCAGCGCATATACTGCAACGGCGATGATAATCATGTAGCCGATCACGAGCAGCGTTTTCTTGAGTCTTGTATCAAGATCAGGCGTGTTTGCCATGGCGCTGTCCTCCATTATGAAGCGGACGAGCGAGTAGTCTGTGGTGCGTCTCCTGACGCTTCTTCGCCATCAGTGTGAACAGAGACAGTCTGGCAAAGCCTGCGACAGAGCGCAATTCTTTTCTGCACGGAGGGATGGCTGTAGAATATGAACTCAACGAGGAGGTGCGGATTGGCGTCCATCAGGTTCAGCACTGCAAGGCGTTCCATGGCCGAGATGCACGCGAGACGCCTTCACGACCATTGTAGGGGTTTGACTAATGAGTTTGCTCTAAAAAGTTCATTATGTCGTCTTGTGATTAAGAATAGCCAC
>CAYVXD010000058.1:0-23078 GCA_964454265.1 uncultured Candidatus Sumerlaeota bacterium
GAGCAAACCATCAGTTATAGAGTCCATGTCATCGAAACTCGCCAGCAACCGGCCCTTGAAATCTTCGCTGAAATGCTTTGTGTCGAGTACCAGGACCGGGTGCGTTTTGAGAAATTCTACCCGGCGTTCCTGCTTGTTCTTTGGCGTGAACAGGTCTCGCTTGTTCTCGTCAATGTGGAAGAGCTCCTTCCACTCATCCCATTGTGCTTCATTTACGGCAATCTCTTCGTAGAATTTTTCAGGAACGTTACTAACGGTAATGCAGTAATGAGTTTGCGTGATGAACTTCTTCTTCTCGAAAAGTTTCTTCTGGAAATCCTCGATCTGGGCTAAGAAATCTATAATCTTGCTGCCGATCCGCTTAATCACTCGCATCATCTGGAACCAACCTTCGGCTCGCTCCTCTCCGGATGCCTCCATGTCCCCGAGATTGAGAACCTCGTTCTTCAAATAGAACTCGAGTTCTCTCTCAAGGAAGCCTTTCAAGTCCTTGTGGATGAAGAAGTCGGAAGTGTTCCTGCTCGTGTACTGTCGCAGGTGGTATTCCAGAAAACTGACTGGCGACCCGTCGCTCCTTTTTCGCCGCTCTGCCAGGAGAGCCGCTTTCGCCATACCATTTGCCCCCAACTGCTTGGGTATCGCTTCGATAGCTTCCGCAATGATTTTATCCTGTTGATTCTTCTTGCCGTATGATATTTCCTCCTGTTCGGTCAAAGGTCGGAATTCAAAAGGAATCATGATTTCTTTGCTTTTGGCAACGAATGCAGTCTGTTTAGCGAGGGGAACGAAGTACCGCTTCTCACCCTTCACGTTATCCTGCTCGACCTCGGCATTCTGCAACTTGAAATGAACGGTAATCCCTACCGATGTGAAGGTATAGTCCCTGAAGTATTCCTCTGTCTTTATGTAATACTGATCGTTGTTTGCCCAATAAAGGTAAACCTCCTCGCCGTTATATGGGATAGCGTATTTCTCGCGCTTTGAATAGCGCCTTTTTGACATGAAGTCTCCGTCGTTGTAATAGCGGCTGAAGAAGGAGTTAAGATGGCTGAATATAGCCGCTTCCAATGCAGCATGAGATTTCGCTCCTATTGCCTTTACTTTGGCCTGAACGTATTTTTTTCCCAGAGGCGTGCTGTGATAAGCCTCCGCAAGGTTGCCTTCGGCATCTAATACCTCATCGCCCATAGTTTCGCGAATTCGCTTCTGTAGTGCTTGAAGTTCTTGGGCGGCCTGAGACTGCGCAGCCAAAGCTCCGTTCTCCAGCTCAGACCGCACTGTTTTTGGCAGCTCATTTGTGAGGAACTCCTCTATCCGCTCCCTTTTATAATTCAGAATGCGGTAAATACCGAAATCAAGGTCTGCGCAGTCAAACTGAAAGATGGTCCTCAGCAACTGCTGCAGTTTTTCAAGACAATTTTTTGCCATGAGAATCTCTCCTAATCACGAATCATGATATGAGAGTACTATATAAATACTTATTGGGTTATTTAAATCTGTCTTCAAAACAGAGCTACGCTTTAATCGTGTAAAATTACTCTTTTTGTTCACCAGCTGCACTTGATTTTTTACTTTTTACCCATTTCTCAATTTCGTCCCCGTCAAATCTCCAAAGTCTTCCCAACTTCGCCGCTGGTATCTTCCCCTCCTTTGCCCAAACATAAATGGTCGTCTCATCCACGTTTAGGTACTTTGCGACTTCTTCAGCGGTCATCAAAGATTTGTTTTCACCCATGAGTCCTCACCTTAAAATCTCAGTTTAATAACTTTTGACCTGATTTGGGCTAGTCTTTCAAGCTTTTTCTTAGATTAGGTCACTCAATTCGAACTACTTGAGGAGAAGTTCGGAAATTTTATACTTGACCTCCCATTTGTCCGACATTATGCTCTACACCAGATTTTTTCCAGAGGAGGATTGTCATGCGTTGCGCTATCTACACGAGGGTTTCCACTGACGAGCAGGCCAACAAAGAGTTCAGTTCCTTGGAAAGCCAGAGGGAAATCTGCGAGCATTATATCCAGGTCCAAAGGGAAAAGGGCTGGATACTGGCGGGGATCTATGAAGACCCGGGCTATTCCGGCAAGGATCTAGAAAGACCGGGCATGCAGGAACTTCTGGCGGACGCGAAACTTGGGAAGATTGACTGTGTCGTCACGTACAAGATTGACAGAATTGCCCGGTCTCTTCGAGATTTCTATAAATTCTGGGAGGTACTTCAGCAGAATAACGTAACCTTTGTTTCCGCTACCCAGCATTTTGATACCTCTGACTCCATGGGCATGCTCATGCTCAACGTTCTACTGAGCTTTGCCCAGTTCGAGAGGGAGCTGACGATTGAAAGAACAATGAGCAAGATGGCGATCCGCGCTCAAAGAGGCAAATGGAATGGGGGGTGGATACCAATAGGATACAATTATGACAAGCAAGCGCAGCTTCTCACCCCCAACCGGAAAGAAAGCAAAATAGTCAAACGTGCCTTCCAACTCCTTATCCAGAGCAAGAAGCTCGGAAAGGTTAAGAACGAACTCAATGGCAAAGGATACAGGACGAAATCCAGGGTTGTCGCCTCTAGGGACGGCGAGAAAAAGGTTATTGGTAAGAACAGATTTGATGAAGACGCGATAAGGGCAATAATCCAGAACCCAATTTACAAAGGGTTTATCAGATACAAGAACCAGCTCTATCCCGGAGAGCACGAGGCCATCATCGACGTCAAAACCTGGGACGAGGCGAACAAGATTCTGAACCAGGGCCAGAGACCAAAAGCCCTGAAACTCAAGGATGATCACGTCCATTTGCTGAAGGGTCTTATCAGGTGTGGCGATTGCGGTTTGACCATGACCCCGTATCCATCGGGGAAAAAGGACAAGAACGGGATTCCCTACCTATACTATTCATGCTTTTCCGTCAGCGAGAATGGCCGGCACTCTAATTGCAGAGTCAGAAGCTTGCCAGCCAGGGAATTTGAAAAAATCGTCAAGACCACCATCTCCGATCTCGGGAAGAACACGGATCTCCTCGAGCAGAGCATCAAGGTCGCCAATGAGGAGGCCAACAAGTCACTCAAGCCTCTGCTCTCAGAGGGGAAAAGGCTTCAGCAAAGAGCTTCGATTCTGGCCCGGGAAATCAACAGGATTATTAATGTCTTCAAGAGAAAGGACCTGATTTCTGAGGACCTCACGAAGGAATATAAGAAACTGGCCGCCGAGAAGGAGGAAATCAAAGTAAGGCTGGAGAAAATCCAGATAGACATCGAGCGCAATCAGAGAAACGTGCTCAGTGCTGACGTGATTCAGAAGAGCCTGCAGAATTTCTCGGGCGTGATCGATGCTCTTTCTATGGAAGACCAGAAGGAACTCATGCAGCTACTGATCCGTGAGATCGTGGTCTTTCCTTTCAACCCGAAGAAAGAGAAACCCTCGAAGGAAAAAGGAGCCTTCTCAGCCAAAATCCGAACTAAATGGTACAAGATAAAAATGAGCCTGCACCAAATGCCTTGGGCAGACTCGATTTATGAATCAATCAAAGAAAGTTCGGAAAAGGGAAGAATTGGCTCCCCCGGTAGGACTCGAACCTACAACCCACCGGTTAACAGCCGGTTGCTCTGCCGAATTGAGCTACAGGGGAACCCGGATGAGGTAAGAAAGACGCCAAATGATTAAAATTTGGCAAGTATTTCTCGTGGTTTTTTTCCTTTTAAAACGCCGCTTTTTCGTAACAATAGTACCCTGAAGTGTCAAGTCTTTTTTCGCTGTTGTCAATTGTCCAAAGGCGATTTATGAAAGGATACACATATACATTCAGCGTGGTGCAACGTTGTTATACGAGTTTACGCTTTCCAATTTATTATATGTCATGGATAGCACATTGACTACTCGAAGCGTAACGTACGGTTTGTCGGTTGCGGCGCAGTTTTGCCAGTCCGAATGACGCTTGTGCATGTTGATAGTACTTGCAATCGAGCACATGATATTCTATAGACAATGATATTTAGAGATTGAAGGGGATAACCCTTTCATTTTCTTGAAGGGATAGGTGGTAGCTCATGGCAAAGTGGCGTGTTATGGTGGTGGATGATGAGGAGGATGTCCGTAGAATTATTAGTGCGGCATTGAAGCCGAAGTATGAAGTGGTAGAAGCACATGATGGACTTGATGGGTTGGAGAAGCTCGAGCGTTACGAGCCCGATTTTATCATCTTGGATGTAATGATGCCGCTAGTGAACGGGTTTGAGGCGTGTGAGATAATTCGGAAGAATCCAAAATTCCGTCAAGTGCCGGTGTTATTTCTTTCAGCCCTGAGTGCGAAGGAAGATATTAAGAAAGGCTATGGAGTTGGGGCGACGCTGTATCTGACGAAGCCATTTGACCCGGTGCGGCTAGTGAAAAATATTGACCTGTATTTTGAGGAGCACGCGGTGTCGCAATATAGCAAGCGGCTGAGTATTGAAGAGATTGATGTACAGCAGACGTCAGTGGGAGGAGAGAAGGTAGAGACTACATCAGAGGAGGTCACGACACCGGAAGAGGCGCCGAAGGAGACGCCGGAACGCGCAGGGAGCGCATTGGATAGCGCGCCGACCGAATCCCTCCGGGGCGAGAAAGGTAAGTATGTCCACTACGAGCAGCCCCGAGTGATTGTGGTTGACGACGATCCCAATATCCTGGAGATTATATCCCTTGCGCTGGCAGACAAGTTTGAAGTGATCAAGGCAACGGACGGCATACAGGCGATTGAGAAAGTGGTGCGCTATGAGCCGGACCTTGCGGTGCTGGACATTATGTTGCCGAAAATGAGTGGCTATCAGATCTGTCAGTCAATTCGTCACAATCGGACATTCGGCACGATGCCAATTGTGGCGATCTCGGCTAAGGGTGGGCAGAAGGACAAAAATTATGCGCTTCGCTTGGGGGTAAATGAGTATCTGGTCAAACCCTTTGAGCCGCAGCAGCTCATTTCTATTCTCGAATCATTTGTATCGCAGCCGCAGTTCAAAGTGCGGGAAAAGAGTATGGCATATCACGAAATCGCCTCGATTGAAGAAGTCGCAACGTTTGACCAAGGCGAGACAAAGTTTTTGCGCAAGCAAGAAGAGAGCGAGTTGGAGCGGTTTATCCGCGAAGAGATGCAAGACGAACAGGCCGGCAATGTGCCTGACGATAAGCCGGACGCGTAAGGGCATGTATGGTTAGCAGACCCGGCGGTCGGTGCTAGATTATTCCCGCCTCACAAAGCTCCGCAATATCCTGACGTGGAGTTGCTCCCAGGCCAGGTGTTTCTGGAATCCGCAGGTAGCCGTTCTCAAGAGTCATTCCCTGAAACGGATCATTTGAGACGAGGAGATTTCCATCCAGGTCGAGGTAATCAACCAGGGAGGCAAGATGTGATGCTGCCGTGATGGCCAGTGATGATTCAATCATGCAACCGAGCATGATTTGGAGATCGAAAGCCCGCGCAGTGTGAATCATTTTCATGGCTTCGGTGATCCCGCCACATTTCATCAGCTTAATGTTGATGCCGTCGCACGTGCCGGCGACTTTCGGGATATCGCTGCTCACCAAGACGTCTTCGTCGAGAAAGATGGGAAGCGGCGAGGCTTTCTTTAGCTGAGCGAGATCAGCGAGGCTTCCTCTTTCCAGAGGTTGTTCGACGTATTCGATGTCCATATCTGCCAGGGCCTTGATGCACGTCAGCGCATTATCAAGCGTCCAGCCGCCATTAGCATCCACACGGATTGTCTGATTCGTACGCTTGCGGATTTCGCGCATGACGGTAAGATCATGATCAGGATCTTTGCCCAGTTTGATCTTCAGGATAGGATGGTGGCGCGCGTCGTCAACTTTTTCGAGCATTTCTTCAATGGGAGCAATACCGATGGTGAAGGAAGTCTGAGCATATCGGGGCGGCGCGATTCCAAGATAGGCATGGAGTGGAAGTCGCAGGCGTTTAGCAAGGATGTCGTACAGCGCCATATCAATTGCAGCTCTTGCAGCAGCATTGCCTGGAAACTGCTGGTTGAGCTGGCTCATGATTTCGTTGATGTATAGTGGATAGATCGAGATCTTGGGAACAGCCTGTGTGATAGTCTGAATAACCGTCGGAACGTCTTCACCATAATAGGCGGAGGGTGAGGCCTCACCATAGCCAAGGTCGTCCAACTTAACCAGCACGATTGAATTGGTAGTTCTGGTGGAGCGGGCTAAACCGAAGGGCTTGGTGAGCTTTAGTTCGTACGGAGTTGTGACAATCTTCATGGGATAATTCTCCGGGCAAAGGCGTAGTTCTTCGAATAATATTTGCCTTGAGGATGTCGCGCGCCGTCAAGGGAGGCTTCGTGAATTCCACCACTGACCGAGGCGTGTACGAAGCGCATCCTGCCGAGCGAGATGCCAACATGGTAAATCTTCCCGGTATTGTTCATGAAGAAGATGAGGTCGCCATGTTGCAGATCTCGCTTATCTTCGAGGTGGCCGACGAAGAGGCCCACAGTTGCCTGTTGGTTTGCATCACGCGGCAGGGGAATGTTCTGGAGCGCAAAAATGGTTTGTATAAAGCCAGAGCAGTCGAAACCACAGGTCGTTTTGCCACCCCAGAGATAGGGAATGCCATGCAAGGATCCTGCGGTTTTTAGCAGACGGCGTATAATGCTATTTCTTGCGCGATTATTAATGACGATGCATTTTTTCGAGATGCGAATGATATCGCCATCGGGCAGCTGAACGCAGCAGGGGTTAAGAAAGCTCAGTTCGGCGGCCGGGGGAATGCGGATATTGCCGACACGAGCTTTTGTAGTGAAGCGGGCACGTGTTCCATTAACCCAGCGGAGATAGTCACCCTGAGTCTTCGGGATAAGATGTTTCTGATGAATCCATCCCAGGTAGCCGTCGGGTGTCTGGCAATAGACATAGTCAGCATGTTCCATAAAACGGCGCACAAATGCACCAAATAAAGCTTGGGTACCCAGAGTGGCGGTTTTGCGGGGAGCAACCAGCATGTCAGCTGCGAAGCTATTAACCTGGGCAAAACGCGGAGGAAAGGTCTCGCTGAGCACTGTCAGCTGATTTTCGATTTGCCAGCCGGGGAATTGCTTGCGCATCGCCGTTTGTGTTGCCCGTTTGAGTTGAAGGAAATGCACGAAGCCCTGAAGCGTTATCGTATGCGGTCTTTTACAAACGATGGAAACGTTGTAGGCAATGAAGCGCGTGTCAATAGAAGCGGCCGCTTGGAGGAGAGCCACGGTGGCTTTTTGGCGCATTTTCTCTGAAAGATTTCGCATGATTTCCCTGCCGGTATGGTAGGAATGAAAAAGGGGATTGCAACGAAAAAAATAATTATCCTAGAGCTAATGTGCAGGGGAAGTCATGATTTGAAGAAAATTTTCCCAGGATTCAATAGATTGTCAGGATCCCATACGGCTTTAAGTTGGCGCATCAGAGCGATTTCATTTTTCCCATACTCAATGGGTAGATAAGGAGCCTTGGTTGTACCGATGCCGTGTTCTCCCGATAAGGTACCGTGGTGTTGGATGGCAAGGGTGAAGAGTTCGCGCACTGCAGCGTCAACGCGATTCGCTTCGTCGCGGTTCGCCTCGTCGAACATGAAGTTGACGTGGAAATTGCCGTCGCCTGCGTGGGCAAACACAACAGTGGTTAGCTGGTATCGTGCGCTCAGTTCTTTGATCTCGCGCAGAACCTGTAGCATGGTTGAGCGCGGCACACATATGTCCTGATTGATCTTTGAGGGGGCCAGCTGGTAGAGTGCAGGGGATAGCGAGCGCCGAATGTCCCAGAGTGCTTTTTGTTCCTGATCTACCGAAGCATCAATCATATGCCGGGCGTTTGCTGCGAGACAGAGTTCGCGGGCAACACGCGCATCTTCTTCGACCTGGTTTCTGACGCCATCAAAGTCAATCAAGAGTAAGCCCTTTACATTGTTCAGAAAGGGCTTCTTAGTGAAACGATAAGCACAGTCCACGGCACTCGCATCCATAAATTCCAATGCAGCGGGCATTAGTGGTTTTTGAACGATCTTCAACGCTGTTTCCAATGCAGTGACATCATCGTCAAACACTGCCAATATGGTTGTAACGCACGGTGGCCTGGGCACAAGCCGAAGGGTGATTTGCGAGAACACGGCCAGGGTACCCTCAGAGCCAACCAGCAGTTTGACCACGTCGTAGCCGGTGACGGACTTCGTTGTTTCCGCGCCAAAGTGCAGGAGATCGCCCCCCATGCGCACAACTTCCAGGCTAAGGACATAGTTGCCCGTCACACCGTATTTCAGACCCCGTAGTCCTCCTGCACCTGCAGCTACGTTACCGCCAATGGTGGAGAATTCAGCGGATGCAGGATCGGGTGGATAATATAGGTTATGGCGGAGGGCAGCCTGCTTGAGTTCCTCGGTAATCACCCCTGGCTCAACGGTGGCGGTGAGATTGTCGGCATCAACACGAACAATGCGATTCATTTTGGTGAAAGTCAGCACAATGCCGCCACAAACAGGCACCGCAGCGCCAGTTAAGCTTGTGCCAGCACCGCGAGGACAAATCGGTATTTTCTGCTCGGCGGCAAACTGTAGCGTCTTGACAATGTCTTCCGTCGCAGTGGGCATCGCCACTGCAGCCGGCAGACTCCTTTGCTTTGACCCGTCGTAGGAGTAAACGAGGCGTTCCTCAGGTGAGATGAGTACCTTTTCCGAGCCGAGCAGCCGCTGCAGCTCAGCTATCTGTTGCGGGGTAAGGATAGGATGAGTAGAGGGTGTTACCATGGCCAGAGTTCTCTAACCGTCAGTTGTGGTTTGCTATTGAGGATCCAGCGCCGTCAGTGCCATTAGCTGGGGGATCTGCCCCTGACATTCTGTTGAAGCGCGCCCGCACAGGTGTGAAGTGTACTGTCGCCATATTGTAGAGTGTTGCGTTACGGCATTTCAAAATGATGCTCGCTAATTCTCACGGAGAGTACGGGACAGGGTGCTTTACGAATGACGCGTTCAGCCGTGCTTCCGAAGAGGATGTGCGTGAGGCCGCTGCGGCCATGCGTGCCAATTACGATGACGTCGATCTGTTTTTCTTTCGCAAAGCGAATGATCTCAACAAACGGATTTCCAGTGATAACGACCGACTCGCAGCGGATGTCCTTCCATTCCTCGCCTGAGATAATCTCTTTTAGTTTTTGTTCTGCCTGTTCGCGGTGAGTTACCTGGATGTCCTGGTATGCAATGCCATAGGGCTCCAGCTCTACGAAAATCATTTCGTCAATCACATAGAGAAGGTATAGTTTGGCACTATATTTCCTGGCAAGCGAGAGCGAAATATTCTTGGCGGAAAGGGAGTAGGGCGAGAGATCTGTTGTCATGAGAATGTTCTTGAATTCCATGGTGGTGTTTCCTCTTATCAAATCCCAGGACGGAAAGTTCGGCGTTGACGCTAGAGATACTTTTACAAAGTGTGCTTTTATCCCTAGTGGGAGTGCAAAAAAAAGTCAATGTCTAATTGCCGCTTAACCACACGATGGGCGCAGGAAAAGGCCTGTGCGCAGAGCCGCGTGTGTGAGGCACAGGATGGCAACCAAATTTGCGATTGACTTTTTTTCATAGTGCCCAATAGTGTTTCTCAGAATTGTGAACTGGGGTTGATTCCCGTATAGGGTCTTTAGCTAATGGTATATCAAAGGAAGCAGGTATTTCGACCACTGCAGGTTAAATGGGAGACTTCGCCTGTTGAGTCGGCAAAAGTGAGCACGCTGGTCAAGGAGATGGGGCTTCACCCGTTGGTGGCTCAAATCATGCTGAGGCGTGGATGGGAGCGAGCCGGTGAGATCAGTGCATTCTTGAAGCCGCGGCTCTCGTCGTTACTGGATCCCTTTTTACTGCGCGACATGGATCGCGCGGTTGAGCGGCTTGAAGTTGCCATCAAGCGGCGAGAGAACATGTACATTTACGGAGACTATGACGCTGATGGTGTCACAGCAACAGTGTTGTTGATTCGGTTCTTTAAGTGGTTGGGTGTTGACGTGCACTATTACATACCGCATCGCATTAAAGAGGGCTACGGGATCAACAAAGAGGCAATTGACAAGATTGTGCAGGACGACTGTACGCTGCTTATAACGGTTGATACGGGTACCTCGTGTGTGGAAGAGGTTGCGTATGCGAAGTCAAGAGGACTGGAGGTTATTATCACAGATCATCATCAGCCCTCGGAGGAACTGCCGCCGGCAGTGGCGGTTATTAATCCGCACCGGGCGGATTGTGCGTATCCCTTTCGGGATCTCTCGGGCGTAGGCGTGGCCTTCAAGCTGATTCATGCATTGAGCAAGACACTGGGAGTTGAGGCGAAGCAGGCGCGACAGTTTCTTGCGTCTCAACTTGATTTGGTGGCTGTCGGAACGATCGCCGACATTGTGCCGCTTGTGGGCGAGAACCGCGTATTGGCCAGGTACGGACTGGAGCAACTCGGGCGCACCACTAATCTGGGCCTAATGACGATTCTGCAGCTAGCAGGCATTCAGAATCAGCGTGTGACCTCGGACAACGTTGGGTTCATCTTGGCGCCACGACTCAATGCCGCAGGCCGCACGGATCACGCCTCGGTTTCCGTGGATTTACTTCTTACGGATGATGGGTTGCGGGCCGCGGAGCTGGTGCGGTATTTAAACCGGTTAAACGAAGAGCGACGGAGGCTGGAGGAAGAGATTTTTAATGAATGCATTCAGACCATTGAATTACGGGACGATGCAGACAAGGAGTACATATTCATACTCCACGGCGAGCACTGGCACCTGGGAGTTCTCGGGATTGTGGCCTCGCGTATTGCGGAGCGCTACCGTCGTCCCGCCATCCTGCTTGACATGGAGAAGGATCTGGCCAAGGGGTCTGGCCGGAGTATCATAGGCTTTAATCTGCATGATGCGCTGAAAGCGTGTGCGAGCCACCTTATTTCGTTTGGCGGTCATGCGTATGCTGTCGGCCTCAGATTGGCGCGAAGTAATGTCGGACAGTTCACCCAGGCCATGCAGCGCTGGGCTTGCGATGCTATAGCGGAGCAAGATCTCACCCCTCGGCTGCACATTGATGCAGATGTCTCAGCTGAAGACATGACACTGGAGGCGGTTCACGCGATGGCGCAGCTCGAGCCTTACGGGCCGTCAAATCCGCCCCCCGTCCTTTCACTGCGCGGAGTTGAATTGCTTGAGGAGCCCCGTATTGTTGGTAGGGATCACCTGAAATTGGAATGCTGCCAGCATGGAATTCAGATCTCGGCAATTGGCTTTTCCATGGGTCATTACCTTCCCTGGCTGTCAGGGTGTCGCCAGGATCTTGACATAGCATTTACGCCGGCTGTCAATGATTGGGGTGGAGTGCCGAGCGTCGAGCTCCGCCTGCGTGACGTTAGATCGAGTCTTTCGTAGCGTGATCTTCTGCCTGGCAATTTGTCTCTTTCATGAGCACGAATGGCTGAGAGGGTGTTATTGAGATTTGTATAGATAACGGTACACTTGAAAGCTTAGCGCCGGCGCAGAACTCAGGCTTTCGCCAGCGTTTGTCATTTCTTTTTGTTCTATGCGTGGCATCCGCCCAAGCGGATGAATCTACACGGGCAGGATGCCCGTGCCACGTTGAATGGTACAGTTGAAGACCGAGCATTCGCACAAAAATAAGGCCTTCAGCGCCTTTGGCTCTTTCTTTATTTATGCGAAAAGCAATAGTTCAATGTCGGGGTAGGCGCGCCAGGCCAGGAGCCGGACGTACTGAGTTTGCCGAAGGGAAGAATCGGATTGGTGCCTTCCAGGCGTGATCAGGGCCCGCTCGAGCCAGAAGGGGAGAACGAAGCGTCCCGCAGAAAGCTTCCCTGGGATCTCGGCATTCCCTCACTGTCAGAACTTGCCTCAAGTCCCCCGCCTGAACCTCCTCCTGTGCGTGTTCCTACTGCCCCAGCACTGCGGCGCTATGATTGGATGCTTATTGGTCTCCTCGCGCTTCTTGCCTTTGCGTCAGTCACCATGAGCATGGGCGGCTTGGGGCTCGCCTGGGACGAGGCGTACTACTATCAACCGGCTGTAGATGCGGCGCGCTGGCTTGGCCGCATGCTCTTCGAGTCTGACAAGCCGAGCTCGAATGAGGCAATTGCGGCATACTGGTCAAAGATTCCTGAGCTTCCTTCTACTGTCAAATTCGCCATGGGGATAAGCCGGGCATTATTCAAGGGGATCTGGGGGGAGTTGGGCTCACTGCGGATTCCCAGTGCGCTTGCGTTGAGCGGTTCTCTGGTGCTGATTTACCTGTTGATGTTTCCAGCATACGGACGACCTGCAGCGCTGGCCTCGTGTCTTGCCTATGGGCTGATGCCTCGCGTGTTTGGCCATGCACACTTTGCCACATCGGAATCGCTGACGGTGTTTATGTTTCTTGCGGTGGTGTATTGCTTTCTTCAGGGGCTGCGCAGCTGGCGTTGGAGCGTTGTTCTTGGGATTGTGTTTGGCCTGGCGCTTGCAACGAAGATCAATTGTTTCTTCTTGCCATTGATTCTACTTCCCTGGGCGCATGTGTATCATCGCACGCGTTACGTCAATAACTTCTTCGCAATGGCGTTTCTTGCGCCAGTTGTGATGATGATCTGCTGGCCTTGGCTCTGGCATGAGCCGGTTGCACGGCTGTTTGGGTATCTTCAGTTCCATAGTACGCATCAATATACCGCGCTCTACTATTTTGGAACAAAGTATAATTATGGCTCAACGCTTGCGCCATGGCACTACCCTCTTGTGATCACGCTTCTGACAACACCTGTGGTAATGTTGCTATTGCTCGTGCTCGGTGTTGCATGGGTTCTGGTGCGAATGCGAACGAAGGCGTTCGGGACGTTATTGCTCATTGGCGCGGGAGTGCAGCTGGCGATAGCGTCGCTCCCACTTGCGCCGAAATACGATGGTGTGCGTTTGTTCATTCCCGTATTTCCGTTTCTTGCAATGATAGCAGGCGTTGCAGTGGCAGGGCTTGTGGGTGTGGTGTCGCCAGAGCGGCGTATCTGGAAAAACGTGTCATCGAGAAGTGCCATGGCTGCCGTGTTGCTTGTGCTACTGGCCGTTAATGGCTTGTGGGGAATTGTCCGTAGCCATCCGCGTGAGCTCTCGTACTTTAACCTGCTCATTGGAGGACTTCCTGGTGCATTTTCGCGCGGTATGGAGACGACGTATTGGGGCGAGGCGATTGATGACGAGGTGATTTCCTATTTAAATCGCACGATGCCTTCAGGGGCTAAGATCAAGGTTTTGGCGGCGCACGGAAAGGTGTTTGAGTTGCTGCAGCAGTGGGGCGAGCTGCGGCGTGACCTGGTCTTGGATGCGGACCCGCCTTACGATTATCATCTGCTGCTGGTGCGAAAGGGGTTTTTTGCGCGGCCCGAATGGTCTCTGTTCAAGGAATGGGCACCACAAAGGATTTTTTCATTCCGGGGCGTTCCGTTTGTGGTGATCTACAAAACCGGTATTGAATTCGAGCACACCTGGCCACGCTTTCAGATGTAAGAGCGAACTTATGTTTTTCCACCGATACGACGCAATCATGGTCGGCGGAAGAACCGTGGCATCCTGGGATTTGTGTGGTTCTGAGCCAGCCAGTAGGGACAGATTATAATCTGTCCCTACGTAATTGGACTTTGTCTTTCACGTGTCTATCAGGGGCTTTATATTTTTAAGGTGAAGGTATGGCGGAAGAGAAGGTTGCAGCGGGTTGTCTGATTGCCTTGATCACCGACTTTGGCGATCAGGATTGGTATGTTGGCACGATGAAAGGCGTGATCAAGGGAATTGTGCCTGAAGCCGAAATTATTGATGTCTGTCATCAAATACCCGCGCAGTCCGTTGTAGCAGGCGCCTTTGTACTTCGCAATGCGTATGAATTTTTCCCCGCGGGTGCAGTATTCTGTGTTGTGGTTGATCCGGGTGTGGGAACGCGGCGGGAAGCAATCGTGGCATCGGATGGCAAATATTTTTTTGTCGCGCCAAACAACGGTGTGCTGGCGCTTGTTGCAAAAGAGTCTAAGAATTGGCAGGTGCACCGAATCACGCGGCGCAAGTTTCTGCTTCCCTCCGTGAGTGTTACTTTTCATGGTCGTGACGTGTTTGTGCCGGTAGCTGCGCATCTGGCCCGGGGCAAGAGCATCGCAGCATTCGGCCCGCCTCTTAAGCGATTTATTACGCTGAAAGGGCTTCAGCCACGCCGTGTCGGGCGAAATACGCTGGTTGGCAAAGTTCTGTACGTTGATGTGTTTGGGAATCTGATAACTAATCTCAGACGCGAGGAGTTCTTGCGGGTTAGTCGTAAAGGATCGGCTACGATTGCGGTGTCTGGAAAGACGCTCCGTGGTATTCACAAAACATTCGGGTCAGTGCGTCGTGGTCAGGCGCTGGCGTACTGGGGATCGAGCGGCTGGCTGGAGATTGGTGTGAACCACGGAAACGCAGCCGAAGTCTTCCAGGCGCAGGTCGGGACGGACGTTGAGGTCCGAATAAGGTAAGAGAGCGTCTGCTAAAAAATGTCTGGATGCAAGGATTGAAGTATGCGGACGATATCATCGCTACAGCAGGTGAGATTGCGCCAGTTGCGGCATGGGATATACCTGACGTTAGGGGTATTTGACGGGATGCACCGCGGGCATCAGGCGCTGATTCGCCGCGTGATTGAGGAGGCGAGGAAGCACAACGGCCTCAGCGTTGTCTTCACGTTTCAAAACCATCCGCTAGAGATTCTTGCGCCTCCATATTGTCCGCCACGGTTATTGACGCCCCTGCGCAAGCTCGAGATATTGCGGAAGCTGGGCGTTGATATTGTCATCATGATTCCATTCACTCAGCATTTTGCGCGTCTAGCGGCGCGGGAATTTGTGGCTGACATTCTGGTCAGGCGCTGCAAGGTTGTGAAGGTCTTCTGTGGGGCTGACGTTCGCTTTGGCTACGAGGGGAAAGGGGATGTTGAGCTCTTGCGTAGCCTGGGGCGTGAGTATGAGTTCAGTGTAGACAGCATGGTGCCGGTGCGATACCGGGGCATGGTGGTGAGCAGTACGAAAATTCGCGAGTTGCTTCAGGAAGGAATGGTTCATCGCGCGGCACGTCTGCTGACGCGGCCTTACGATCTGATAGGCCGGGTTAAGCGGGGCAAGAGAGTGGGTAAAACGTTGGGTTATCCAACTGCGAATCTCGATGTGGACGAGAATGTCATCGTTCCTGCCGTGGGGGTTTATGCTGTGATTGGCGAGTATGGAAAGAAGCAGTATGGAGGAATGACAAACATTGGCTATCAGCCAACCTTTGCCAGGGATAAGCTAGGGATCGAGATACATCTTTTTGATTTTTGTGGTGAATTAACCGGAAAGCGGGTGAGAGTGTTTTTTCTTAAGCGCATGCGCGATGAGAAGCGGTTTGCCACACCTGCCAAATTGCAGGAGCAGCTGCGAAAAGACGAACGTACCGCGCGCGGGATTTACGAGAAGTGTTTGCACCGCAGGGGTTGAAAACGTGCGCTGAGACTCAGAGTGATGGCTAATGAGAGGGACAGTAGGGGCTCAATATATTGAGTCCCTACATATTTAAATATCATAATAGAGCCCGAACTCGTAAGGATGAGGTCTCAGGCGTAGCGCATCTACTTCAGATTTTGTTTTATAGTCTATCCAGGTTTGGATAACGTCTTCAGTAAACACATCGCCCTTCAAGAGAAATTCATGGTCCGTCTCAAGAGCGCGGAGCGCTTCCTCCAGTGAGCCTGGCACTTTAGGCACGGCCTTGCCCTCCTCGGGCGGCAGGTCGTAGATGTTCTTATCAAGCGGCTTGCCTGGGTCAATCTTGTTCATGATGCCATCGAGTCCAGCCATCAGCATCGCACTGAAGGCGTAGTAGAAGTTGCATGAGGGATCGGGTGGCCGAAATTCAATGCGCTTGGTGCCTGGTTCTGGTGAATACATGGGAATGCGGATGGCGGCGCTACGATTGCGTTGCGAGTAGGCGAGGTTGACCGGTGCCTCATAGCCAGGCACAAGGCGCTTGTAAGAGTTCGTGGTGGATGACGTAAATGCCAGCACCGTAGCGGCGTGTTTGAGCAACCCGCCGATGAAGAAGAGCGCAGTTTCGCTCAGGCCCGCATAGCCGTTTCCAGCAAAGAGATTGCGGTCTTTCTTCCAGAGGCTTATGTGTACGTGCATGCCAGAGCCATTGTCACCAAAGAGCGGTTTAGGCATGAATGTGACGGTCTTCTGATATTTCTTCGCAGTATTTTTTACAATGTATTTGAACAAGAGACATTTATCCGCCATGTGGGTGAGCGAGTCATAGCGAATGTCAATCTCGCCCTGGCCGGCAGTTGCTACTTCGTGGTGCTGTGCTTCTGCGGGGATGCCACATTCGATCAGAGTGAGCATCATTTCGCTGCGTAGGTCGTTCAACGAATCAGTTGGCGGCACAGGAAAGTAGCCTTCCTTATACCGAGGTTTATAGCCCAGATTCGGCCGCTCGTCGCGACCCGAATTCCAGCGTCCCTCAACCGAGTCAATGTAATAGAACCCATAGTTACACGACTGGTCGAAGCGGATGTCGTCGAAAATGAAGAACTCAAGCTCCGGGCCGAAGTAGGACACGTCGGCGATGCCCGTGGATTTGAGGTAGGCTTCGCACTTCAATGCGCAATTGCGAGGATCACGAGTGTACTTTTCTTTCGTGATTGGATCAACGATGTTACAGACCAGGCTTAGTGTTGGGATACTCGCAAAGGGATCAATCATTGCAGTTTCCGGATCTGGCATTACGAGCATGTCGCTCTGGTGAATGGATTGCCATCCACGGATGCTCGATCCGTCAAATCCAAACCCTCCTTCGAACGATTCCTCGCTCAGCTGGCTAATCGGAACTGTGAAATGCTGCCATTGGCCGGGGAAGTCCATAAACTTGAAATCCACGCATTTCACACCTTTTTCCTTGCATAAATTCAGCACTTGCTGTGGTTTCATACTCAGTACACCATCCTTTCCTTGCTGACTATTTATTCTTAGAAACTAGCCCTAAAAGCAAATCTTCCTTCCGGCATAGCGCCTCCTTATAGCCGACGTTTTTGACATGTCAAGAGCTATTTTGGACTGGCACTAATTCTTCTGGGGCGGATTCGTATGGGTTTTTATGTGAATGCTTCATCATTGTTCAATAATCGGGGCTCAGTTATATGCATAATAAAGACAAAGCCGCAAAATGGCCTTCTGCTGCTGACGAGATAAGTCGAGAGGCAATGATCACAGAGTATTGAGTTGCGCCAATCATATTATTGGTCGCCCGATTCCTTAGAGTTCGCTCAAGTACTTATCCGCGTAATATGCAGCTGTTGCCCCTTCGCCTGCAGCAGTTACGATCTGGCGAATGGTCTGTTGTCGCACGTCTCCAGCGGCAAAGATGCCTGGCACCGAAGTCGCCATACGGTGATCAGTGGCAACAAAACCGAGATCGTTCATCTCTACCAGTCCTTTTACGATCTCTGTATTGGGAATATGGCCGATGAAAATAAAGACGCCTTCCGTGGGCAGTTTCTGTTCTTCCTCGGTTTTCACATTCTTGACGCTGACGCCAGTAACAGAATCCGAGCCCAGGATTTTGGTGACGATCGTATCCCAGAGGAAGTGAATTTTTGAGTTGGCGAAAGCCCGTTCCTGAAGAATTTTTTCTGCGCGCAACTGGTCGCGTCGGTGGATAACAGTCAGGGCTGTGACGAACTTGGTGAGAAACAGCGACTCGTCAATTGCGGCATCGCCGCCACCAGCCACCACGATCTCTTTTCCGCGGAAGAACATGCCGTCACAGGTGCCGCAGTACGACACTCCTTTGCCAGTAAGCTCCTGTTCGCCCGGCACGTTCAGTTTGCGTGGCGATGCGCCTGAACAGATAATAACGGCACCACAGGAATAGGAGCGCTCGGAGGTCGTGACGATTCGCTTTCTATTTTCCAGCGCAATGGTCTGGACGTTTTCAATGCGGATTTCGGTATCGAAGGCGCGGGCATGGTCTTCCATGAGCTTACTGAGTTCAGTGCCTGGGATGCCTTTTGGGAATGCAGGGTAATTCTCAATCATGTGTGAGATTATCATTTGTCCACCCGGGGCCATCGCGTCGAGCAGAAGGGTTTTGCGGCGCGCCCGGGTTGCGTAGATAGCCGCTGCAAGTCCGGCAGGCCCGCCACCTGCAATAATGATGTCATAGTCAAATTGTCGTGTGCTCATCAATCACACTCCGTTCCAGTAAAGTTGGTATCAGATCGCGTGAGCTCCATCCCTAATCCGTCAAGCTCTGAAAAGCTGCGAAATTGAAATGGATTGTTCGGATAACTGTGGTGTATAGAACGAACCGATAGTGAATATGACCATCTACGATGAAAGACGTAGGGGCGAGGTCTCCTCGCCCTGGGCGGGGAAACCCCGCCCCTACAATTATCCGAATGGATACCTCTTTCAATTAATGCTATGCTCTCATCTGAAGCACAGGTTAGCGGATGTTGGGCTCCACATGGAATCAGCCAAAACCCTTGACAAGGTAAAGCAAACCCTGAATTAATGTTGAACTATTATAGTGAAAAAGCGCTAGTTTGAAGTCAACCTTTTTGTCCATCATGGTCAGGTGAACCGCTTCTCTCGTCATAAACGCATTGCGTCTTTCCGGAGTATACATCGTGGCACCTGAGGTATGTGTGCTTCACTTTGGCCAGGCGCTGTCTATTAAGAAAGCCGGTTAAGGAACAAAGGCGACAGCAATGGAACGTGAGAAGGTGAGCGTAATAATCCCCACGTACAATGAGGAGCAGAATATACGTGACTGCCTCGAGTCGGTCAAGTGGGCAGATGAGATTTTCATTGTTGATTCGTTCAGTACGGATGGCACGCTCAGCATTGCGCGTGAGTACAAGGATCGCATCGTGCAACATCCATATGAGAATTCAGCGGCCCAGAAGAATTGGGCAATACCGCAGGCAACTCATCCGTGGGTCATGGTTGTGGACGCGGACGAGCGAGTGACGCCAGAGCTGCGCGACGAAATTCTCAAGATGCTCAGTCGTTCGCACTCCTACGATGGGTTTTATATCTACCGTGTGAATCATTTTCTCGGCAAGCGGATTCGCTATTGTGGGTGGCAGCGCGATGACGTCTTGCGGCTGTTCAAACGCGACAAGGGGCGCTATGAGAAAAAAGAGGTTCATGCCGACGTGATTGTTCCCGGGCCGACGACTCATCTGCGCCACAAGCTGCTTCATTACACGTTCCGCAGCTTTGATCAGTATCTAAAGAAATTTGATCGCTACACAAGTTGGGCCGCTGGTGATCGGGCAAAGCGCACGCGGCGAGTGCGTTGGCACCATCTCACATTGCGTCCAGCGGCACGTTTTGTGCGGCAATACGTGTTGCGTCTGGGATTTCTGGATGGCCTGAGTGGGCTGGTGTTGTGCAGCCTTGCTGCCTACAGTGTGTTTCTTAAATACGCTAAGTTGTGGGAGCGGCAACAATCGCAATCGCACGATGGGAAGCGGTCTTGATGACGGTCAGGTCAATAGTTATTAAGGGCATTAACTGGGTCGGCGACACGATTTTAACCACGCCGGCGATCAGTGCACTGCGTCGCGGTTTTCCTGAGGCAGCGATTACCGTGGTCGCCCGGCCCTGGGTGGCGGCTCTGCTTGAGGCTAACCCGGACATAGCTGACGTCTGGGAAGTTGATGAGCGCAATCGGCTGAAATTCCTGGCTGTAGCTGCACGTATGCGGCGCCAGCGTTTTGATCTGGGCATTCTTTTTCCCAATTCCTTTGCCTCAGCGCTCCTGCTAGCACTTGGCGGCGTAAGGCGGCGCGTGGGCTACAATCGAGACGGCCGCAGGTTCTTGCTGACCGATCGCATCGTTGTTACCGACGAGATTCTGAAAGTTCATCAGGTGGAATACTATCTGAACATTGTTGGGAAGGTATGCGACATCACGAACAGTCCGCGCCGGTTGGTATTGAACGTGCTGGCGAGCGAGCACGAATGGATGGGCGCCTTCTTGCAGACGCAGGGTGTGGGAGAGACAGAGTTACTGGTGGGGCTGAATCCGGGAGCACACTATGGGAGTGCCAAGCGGTGGTTTCCGGAACGATTTGCCGCTGTGGCCCGGTATTGTGCGCAACACTACGGCGCAAAGATTGTTATCACGGGCAGCCAGTACGAGGCGGAGATCGCCCGCGAAGTGGCAGCTCGCGCCGAGATTCCCGTGCTTAATCTCAGCGGCCAGCTCACGCTACGCCAGCTGGCACCGCTGATTACCCGGTGTTCCGTGTACATTACGAACGATTGCGGCTCGATGCACATTGCGGCAGCGCTTGGCGTTCCACTCGTGGCGATTTTTGGCTCGACCGACTGGGTAACTACTGCGCCTTGCAGCGAAAAAGCCATTGTGGTGCGAAAGCCCACAGACTGCGCGCCGTGTCTCCTGCGCGAATGTCCCACGGATCACCGCTGCATGGAGGCGATCACTGTGGATGATGTCATCCAGGCGGTGGACAAACATTTTCAACACCCTCACCTGCACGAACGGACGCAGATTTCCGATGCAGCTTCTCCAACGGGCCTGATCATAAGAGATGAGAACCGAGGTTAACAACCCGTGGCCGAAAAAATTCTGCACATTGATAGCGAGTCGGGCTGGCGTGGCGGCGAAGCACAAGTCTTGCAATTATGCATTGGTTTGAAGACGCTGGATTACGAGCCACTTCTTGTGGTGCCGCCGCAGAGTGCGCTGGAAACCCGGGCCAGCCGCGCCAATCTGGACATTGTGCCGCTGAACATGCGAAGCGAGTATAACGTGCGTACAATCCTGCGTCTACGTCGGCTGATAAAGCAAGAAGGTATTGCGCTTTGCCACGCACATACGGCGCATGCACACAGCCTGGCGTGGGGAGCCACGGCGAGGACGCTCGCAGTGCCGGTCGTTGTGTCGCGCCGTGTGGATTTTAGCGTAGGACGGAACTATTTCTCCCGGCTCAAGTATCAGAGTCCGCGTGTGTATTTCATTGCCATTTCCCATGGAGTAAAGCAGGTGCTGCTCAAGGGCGGAATACTTGAAGAGCGGATTTTTGTTGTGCCGAGTGGAATTGACCCGGGCAAATTTAAAGATGAAGTACGAACACGTCAGGACTTCTGTAAGGAATTTAATCTATCGCCCGATACTGTTATTGTGGGCAATATTGCACACCTGGCAGATCACAAAGGTCAGCGCTACCTCGTGGAAGCAGTGCCGGAAGTGCTAGGAAAATGTCCCAATGCGGTCTTTTTTATCGTTGGAGAAGGGGATGAACGGCCAGCCCTGGAGCAGCTGATCTCAAAGTTAGATTTGCGATCGAAAGTAATTCTCACAGGTTTTCGCGAAGACATTGGCTATTTTTTGCGTGCGTTTGATGTCTTTGTGTTGTCGTCGCATCTGGAGGGGCTGTGCACTTCATTGCTTGATGCCCTGCTCATGGAGGTTCCAGTAGTAGCGACGCGCACCGGTGGGGTGCCGGAAATTATTGAGGACAATGTCACTGGCCTGCTCGTGGAAGTGCGAAATCCGCATGCTCTGGCTGAGGGCATTCTTCGGTTAATCAGAGAACCTGCATTGAGTCAGAAGTTTGCGAAGGCTGGTCGTGAGCGCGTGCTCACCCGTTATACGACTCAGCAGATGGTGCGCGGCACGGTTGCCGTGTATGAGCAAGTGCTTGCTGAGCATCGCAGAGTTGGTGAGGTGTTAACGTGACGGGAAAAATGCCAATCAAAAAGCCCGCGGTTTTCCTTGATCGCGATGGCACGGTGACGGAAGAGGTGGGGTATGTGAATCACGAAAGCCGGCTGCGTCTCCTGCCGCGCAGCGCTGAAGCGATCAGGCTGCTGAACGAATGCGGGTTGCTGGCCGTGATTGTCACCAACCAGTCCGGGGTTGCACGCGGCTACTTCGACGAAGCATTGGTCGGCCGGGTGCATCAGCGCTTGATTTCCCTGCTGAAGGAACATGGGGCGGTTCTGGATGGCATTTACTATTGCCCCCACCATCCTTCTGCCGGGCTGCCGCCCTATCGGCAAGAATGTAAATGTCGGAAGCCGAATGTCGGTCTGTTGGAACGGGCAGCGGCTGAGATGACCATTGATCTGGTGCGCTCATACGTGGTTGGCGATCGAATCAAGGATATTGAGTTTGGACAGAGACTGAATTTGAAGTCGGTTTTTGTTCTTACGGGATATGGCCGGGGGGAGTATGAATATCAGCACGACGGATGGACAGTGGAGCCACACCATATAGCTGAGGATCTTTTGGATGCGGTACGTTGGATTCTGGACGATTTGGGCAAGTCGCAGTAAACGCCATAGCCGGGAGATGGGCGAGGATGATGGAGAAAGTTAAGACACTTACCGAGTTGAAGAAGATTGTGGCAGACATCCGTAGTGCAGGGAAAAGAGTGGTCTTTGCCAACGGCTGTTTCGACATGCTACACGGCGGACACATCTCGTATCTGCAAAGCGCAAAGGCGCAGGGCGACATGCTCGTAGTCGGCGTGAACTCTGATGTCTCAATGAAAAAGATAAAGGGTGACAAGCGGCCGATTTACCCGGAGCAGGAGCGGCTCGAGCTCCTCGCTGCTATTCAGTATGTGGATTATCTGATGCTTTTTGACGAGGAGTCGTGCGATCACCTGCTGCGTGAACTCCACCCGGATGTTCATGCGAAAGGTACCGACTATACGCGAGAGACCGTGCCGGAACGAGCCACTTCTCAGGCACTGGGAATTGAAGTCTTTATTGCCGGCGCTCCAAAGGAGAACGCCACCAAGGATATCATCAAGTTGATTCTCGAACGCTACGGGCAGGATGTACCGGGGTCCACGTAAAGAGCAACGCTGGCGTGCCGTGGATATTGAAGCGACGGTAATTAGGAGCTCCTAATGCCCTGTTGATAACCTCCAGGTGCACGAATTCCAACACGCCTGAGGCGCATCTTCGATATATTTCGCCCTTCAGGGTGAACCCTTACAGGGCTGGTGTAATGGGGGAGAATTTCAT
>CAYVXD010000059.1:0-22952 GCA_964454265.1 uncultured Candidatus Sumerlaeota bacterium
CATCTCCGGGACTTAGATATCTCGGAATCTTAATAAGGAGGTGGCACGGGCATCACGCCGCAGGCGCATTTTCAACCTGCCCGTGTAGGCGAAGAGAGAAGGACATGGAATGCAAGTCTTCTTGTTAGTAGCTCCAGCCAGTGATATCCCGGCTTTTCGCTTGCATCCAGAGACTGAGAAACTCAAAGTGCCCGTTTTCGATCCCAAGTTAGAACAGTCTGTTTCCATAAGTAATTCTACGAATGCTGAGTTCGAGTTCTTATAATCATGAAAGGCAGCTCATGTCCGGGGCGGCTTTTTGGAGTGCGGTAGCGAAACGCAGTGGAGCTACCGCTTTGCCTCTCGTAAGCGCAGCTTACGAAACAGCCCGAAGCTTCGCTTCGGCCCGTGAAAGCGTCCGCCGCGGCGGACCGTGGCTCCGCTTACGCACTCCAAAGGATTCCCAGTAAGGTATAAACATTTTAACTTCCAGCCTGATGAATTTTCGGGCACTTTGAATGAGAAAGGCTTTGACGAGTGCCTATAACCTATGATATGCAAGGCAAAAATATTCAGACAATTCTGGAAAAGACCAAGACAGACACTTAAATCATGCTACGAAGACCTCAAGATCACTCCTTCGACACGATTATCGGCCATGAGCTGGTCAAGCAGGTACTGCATCGTATGATAGAAGCGAATCGGGTGCCGCATGCATTGCTCTTTTTTGGAGCCGAGCATCTTGGCAAGGAATCCATGGCCTACGCACTCGTGCGCTACCTCCTCTGTCAGGGTGAGCGTGCCTCAGCTACATGCCGGTGCAATGCATGCACGAAAATCAGCCATAATACACACATTGACGTCCAACTAATCGAGCCCACCGGGCCGGCTGGCCAGATTCGCATTGAAGAGATTCGGGCGCTTCAGGACTACGCCTATCTCACCCCAACCGAAGGCAAAAAGAGAATCGTGATATTCAAGGATGCGGATTGCCTGAACGTAAGCGCGTCGAATTGTCTGCTCAAACTGCTCGAAGAGCCGCCGCCTCATCTCTTGCTCGTTCTCTTGACCGCTCATCCGCATGCGCTCCTGCCCACGATCCGATCGCGCTGTGCCCCGCTGCGTTTTGGGCCGGTAGGATCCGATGCTCTCGAGCCGTGGCTTGTCGAACAGCTCAGTTGCGCGCCTGAAATTGCCACCATCGCAGCGCTTCTTTCTGAAGGGCGGCCCGGAGTGGCTCTGGGCATTGCGACTGGCACGGCACTACAGCAACGCGAGGCTATACTTCAGGAACTCGACGTATTTGATAAGGAGGGGTTCGCAGCTCTGTTTCGCGTCGTCCATCAGATGTTCTCGATGGATGCATCACTGCGTGACCTTGCCGATCTGCTCCTCAGCTGGTTTCGCGATCTGCTCCTATCGCACTATGCTCCAGGTGAAGATCGCCTCCTCATCCACAAGGATCTGGCACAGCGCATCAGCCAGGAAGCATCACGCTATAGCCCCGAGGCTCTATTTCGTGCAGTGGAGCGGCTGTGTACACTACAACGGCTTAGCGCCAGAAAGATGATCGAAAAAAATCTGGCGCTTGAAGTTGCGCTAGTAGATGTGGGAGAAGCATTGAAAAAAGCCTGATCTGCACGCAGATTTCCAGAGAATGCCCGCCGATTGATAACCACAACAATCTTTTTCGGTTTAAACAATACCGCCAAACCTCTTCCTGAAAATAATCTGAATGACCTCCCTCGAAAATGATTTTGCTTGACTTATAATTTCATAAGTTATAATAATGCTATAATGAAATAATTTCCCTGGGGGGTGTAGGCTTATGAAAAAATTAATGCATATAGTGGTTGTATTAACTTTATTGATTTTTATTACCAACGCATATTCCCGCACCATCACCGTGGGACACGGTGCAAGCTATGATTACCAGACGATAACCGAGGCGGTGGGTGCAGCGCAGCCAGGTGATGTTATTCTTGTTGCTGATGGTACATATTCAGAAAGCACTGGTGAGGTTTTCCCCATTGATTTGGGATCAAGCATCACCTTGAAACGCGCTGATAGCAGCTCTCTCCCGATAATAATACAAGGAGAAGGAAAGCAAAATAAGCTACGACTTAATGGCGTGAATATTCGTGTTGAAGGCTTGAAACTTCTACGCGAGTATGGAGGTTACCGGTTTGATCGCCACATATATATCGCAGAGGGGAGCAGCGTTGAGATTAGCAGTTGTTTTATCGTCGGCAACCCCGCAGGCGGCGTTTTTTGCGGATCAAATTCAAGGGTGAGTTTTTCAGACTGTATTATTTGCGATAATGGAGGTTCGGGGAGTAAGGCTAGCCACGGAGGAGGAGTTCTTGGTTCAACGGCTGGTGGAGGTAGCCATATGACCTTCCGGAATTGCCTGATTACCAACAACTCGGCGTACTCCTATGCGACCTTTGCGTTTGCCGAAGGTGGCGGAGTTCATGTTGGCAGTGGAACAGCAACCTTTGCCAACTGCATTTTTGCCAACAACAGGGCGGAGAGCACCGGATATAGTGTGATGGGCAGTTTAGCGTATGCCTGGGCGAAGGGGGGAGGCGTTTGTAATGGTGGAACCTTTACTAACTGTGCTTTCATAAACAACACTGTTTATGCAATGTATCAAGAACGATGGGGCGAGTGGAAAGAAGGCGACTACAGAGGCGGAGCTCTATATGGTGAAGGAGATGTTATTAATTGTATCGTTGACACATCCATGTATGGTGACATCACTGCCAAGTATTCTAATATCAGCGGCGGCTGGGAAGGCGAAGGTAATATTGATGCTGACCCAAGATTTGTTGATCCAAACGGCAATTACCATCTGTTGGGCAATTACCATTTGCTGGATAGTTCGCCGTGCATTGACGCTGGTGACCCGGATCCGCAATGGAATGATGCGTGTTTGCCGCCAGGTAAAGGTGGCCCCAGAAATGATATGGGCGCTTACGGGGGCCCATATAACTGTGGCTGGCGAGGAGTCCCGCTTCTCTGGTTTGATTTTGACTACTGGGATCTTGGATGGAATTTTGCGGGGAGGATTGCCCCCTTTGATGAACCAAATGCGAAATGGGACTTGAAACGGCTCGGAGTCTCGCCTGAAGGCTCAGCAAATTGTTTCTCATATTGGGGCAGCCCGGAGATTATCTTGGAGAAGGACAAAGTGTATCGCGCGAGCTGGCAGGTGAGTTCCAGCGCCAACGTGGCAGACGATGCATTGGATTTTCGGCTGCGAGCTAACCAGCTCGGAAACTGGCGCTATTGGACAACTAATGTCATCAGCCTTAATGATGCCGCTCCCACTACTCAGACGAAAACCTACGACCTGATTATCCTGCCTGAAATGGAATCAACCACTGATAGCATTGTTCTCAGCTTTGATCTGATGGGATTCGATCCGGCGAATGATTTACACTCCTGGCTCTATCTTGATCAAGTATGTCTGGATGAAGTCAGCATAACTCCTATCGTGCCTGCAGTTATTCAGGCGCACTATTCATTTGAAAATTACACTGAGGGCTGGGAATTTCAGGGGAAGATCGGATATTTCAATGAGCCGGTTCCTGTGGTTTTACCAGGACAAATTGGACTTTCACCCAATGGCTCTCTGTATTGCTTCTCCTATTGGCTTAGTCCAGAAATCCAGGTGAGAAAAGATAGAGTCTATCTGGTAAGCTGGCAGGTGAGCTCCAGTACAGCCAACCCGGATCGGGTAGTGGATTTTCGCCTCAGGTGTAACCAGACCAGTAACTTGCGCGCTTGGGTTACCGGAACATACTTTAGCACGGGTGCAGCGTATCCTGCCGGAGGAGAGCCAAGAACCTATGAAATGATGATCCTCCCCCAGATGTCAACTGAATCAGACACCATACGGCTCTCTTTTGACATTATGAGCCTCGATAGGGCAAACGACCTCAACAGCTTCATTTATCTCGAAGAGGTCAGCATTCAAGAGTATCTGATCCAGCCCTGAGCAGAGCCACAAAATAAAACACGCTCTGTGCAATATTTATGTAATTCAAAGTGCCCGAAAAATTCCTGAGGGTAAGAACACAAATATTGGGGCGAAGGCCTTTTGGAGTGCGTAAGCGTAGCGAAAGCGAAGCTTGCGCTTTTGCGCCGAAGGCGGGACGAAGCGTAGCTTCGGTGTGATGGTCGCAAGCTGCGCTTGCGATCCGCCGCGGCGGACGGCAGCTGCGCTGCGCTTCGCTGCCGCACTCCAAGGCTAAAAACGGGCACTTTGAGTTATATAAGATTCTTCCTTTCCATCACCTCCTTTCATAATAAGAATGCGCGAAAATAGGTTATTCCCTCCCATAGAGATGCCCTTGACTTTTCCTGTCAATAAACCTATGTACCATAACGCATAGCTAAGCAACAGGCAAGTTACGAGAAAGGACTTAACCGATGGTGACGATTCGTCCGTTTGAGGGCTCCGACACAGCGAACCTGCTTGAGCTCTGGAATGCTGCATTGCCGCTCGATGGCATCACGCTGGACATCTTCGAGCGAAAGGTTATTCTGGATGTGAATCGCGAGCGCGACAGCCTGATAATTGCAGAGCGTAACGGTAGCCTGGTCGGCTTTATTCTGGCCCTCGTAATTCGCAAACCCATTGAAAACGTCGGCCTGCGCGAAGACAGTGGGTTCATCACTGCAATGGGCGTGCATCCTGACTGCCGACGCCAGGGTATCGGCAAGCAGCTTCTTGAGCGCGCATTCGAATTCTTCAAGGCCCGAAATCGCCAGTTCGTCTACATCGCTCCCTACACGCCGAGCTACTTCGTTCCAGGCATTGACAAGGATAACTACCCCGAGGGCGTAGAGCTTTTTAAGTCATTCGGGTTTGAGGAATATGCTACTGCGATTGCCATGGATGCGCCGATTTCGAAATTTACGTTATCAGACACCGTGTTGGCGAAAGAGAAAGCACTTGCCACAGAGGGAATCATTATTCGCGCCTACTCGCGCGCAGACCTGGTTCCATATCTGGAGTTCATGGATCGCAATATGCCCGGGCCATGGCTCGAAGATGCGCGCCGCAACCTGCTGGATCTAACGCGCGGCTTGTTCGACGAGGACGCCATCTTTCTGGCGCTCAAGGACTCGCGCATTATCGGGTATTGCCAGTACGAACGTGAACATTTCGGCCCCTTTGGCGTGATTGACGAATTCCAGGGCAAGGGCATTGGCTCGGTACTGCTGGCCAGAACCCTTTACCAGATGCGGCTTAAAGGATACCATTCTGCATGGGTACTCTGGACAGGCGAACAAGCGGCTAAGGGCGTATACGGCCAGCTTGGATTTACCATCACGCGCCGTTTCGCTATGATGAAAAAGGCGCTCAGGTAGTTCCGGTTGGTCGGTTAGTCGGTTTGTCGGTTAGTCGGTTATGTTGAGGCAAAGCGACTGCTAAAACCCTGAGATGCTTCTATGATGCTCCAGAAATTGCATAAGTACTTCATACATTTTGCATGCCTTGCTGTGCTCGCTCTGTGTGTGAGTTCCTGCCACCAGAGCAAAAGCGAGACCCGCATTAGGCTCCTGTGGTTCGGAAGCCCTACAGAGACTGATGCGCTACGTAAGATCATCAGCGCCTATGAAAAAGAGAATGCTCCGAATAGTGTAGAGCTCCAGAGTGTTGAGTGGATACGCTACGACGAGAAGCTGATGACCATGATGATCGGACGCCGGAGTCCGGACATTGCCCGCATGTCAGCACAATGGTGTCCTCGCTACGCCGGCTATCAGGTCTTCGCCAATATCATGCCCCACTTTTCGCAGGAAGAGCTCGCCGACTTCGATCCCTCGCGCATGACCTCATGTCAGACAGACACGATGCTCTTCGGTCTTCCTCACACTTCCATCGGTCTCATGCTGTTTTACAACAAAGATATCGCGGCAAAAGCGGGAGTCAAAATTCCTGAAACCCTTGATGAGGCCTGGACGTGGGACGAGCTCGAGACCGCATCTATCCAAATGATGGAACGCGGCGGCGCTAGGTATGGCTGGACGACCTACAAAGGCTGGTTCCCGTTCCTGATCTTTGTCTATCAGAATGGTGGACACATTTTGAAAAATAATCTCACAGAGCCTAACTTTTCCTCACCTGCTTGTGTGGAAGCCCTCTGCTGGTTTGTCAATCAGCATAAACGCGAGATTGCACCTAGCTCGGCATGGGTGAGCCGTGGAGGCGGCGAAGAGCTCTTTATGCGCAGCCTTGCTGCCATGGTAATCACTGGCAACTGGCGTCTGACCACCTTTGCCAATCGCATTAAAACCTTCGAGTGGGACGTAACATATCTGCCGTACCAGAAGCGAGCCGCAACGAACATCGGCGGAGAAAATCTCGTGGTGTTTAAAACTCCTAGAACCAAGGTGGCAGTAGATTTTCTGCGTTACGTCTGCACTCCAGACAACATGCGCAAGTTCTGTAGTGAAACGCTCTTTATCCCGACCCGGCGTTCGCTGTTGGACGCCGAGTTTGAGTACAGCCAGCAAACCGAGCGTATGCGGAAATTTATCATCCAGTCGCGCGCTTTCGATCCCGAATGGGCACGCGAACAGAGCACCCTCAAGTTCTCCGGCATTGAAATTGATCTGCTGAAAAATATCGAATTGGTGATTCTCGGCGAAAAAAGTCCAGAAGATGCGTTTGCCGAGGTGGATGAGAAATACCGTGCTTATGAAGTCTGGTAGGCAGGCCGCGCTTCAGTCGATAAGAACAAAGAGATGATATCAAAATGCAATCTTAACCACTACGACACAACGTATACGACAGAAAAATTAACATTACACTTTGCTATTCTACATTTCCAACGTAGTACACGTTGTGCCGTCGTGGTTAACATTTCTTTTTTTACGTGCTCTAAATCCGCACTGTTCCTCTTCACTCGGTTAATCCCTACGGCAATGGGCGTGCTCGAATCGTGACGTCATCAATGAAGAGGTTCCCACCAACCGGGTCGCCCGGATCGAAACCGAATAAGTCCACCACTGGTCGAAAGCCCACACCCACCACGGTCGGAGGCGGCACGTAATAGAGCGTATAGGACTTCGAGGCGCCGCTGGACGGCGAATCGTCACCCGGCGCTATGCTATTTATACCGAACACCGCAAACCCCTGCGCATTATTCGTATTTAACCGGCAGCGCAGTCCTGGAGAATCTCCCGGGCTTGCATCCGAACCAATCGTAAACGTTGCCTCGTACAATTTGCCCGTTTCAACCGGGATCACCGGGCCAAGCCAGTATCCGAAACACGCGGCTGCACTCGTCTTTGTCAAATAGAGCGCCCCATTCATCACTCCACTTGTAGGCGCATCAAACACTCCCGGAATACTACCATACGTCCACCCTTGTGGATCGTCGCCGTCAAAGGAATAGTGAAAATAGCCCTGGGTAAGATTCTGCCCCGCGGCAAGCGCATCTGCTCGGCCATATCCAAAAGTATTGTTCGGCACAGGCGAGCCAAGAGCGACAGCGTGTGTCTCAAGAATCGTCCCCAATTCCTGCGGGGTAAGCCCGGGATTCCAGCTCAAAAGCAGGGCTGCAACTCCGGCAATGTGTGCCGCTGAAGCCGAGCTGCCACTAAAGGTCAGATACTGTGGAACGCTGGTTGAGACGCCGTCGGGCCCCACCATCTCCGGCTTGATGCGCCCGTCGTTAGTTGGCCCTCGACTGCTATACGATCTTATGCTGAACGGCATGCTCCACTGCACAGCCCCAACGCTGATCACCCCACCACCCACATCGTTATTGTTGACCACGCTGCTCTCTTCGGTAATGTACTCCTGCCCGCTAGCGCCGTAAATAAACATGTCGAGCTCACGGATTGCGGTATTAAAGCCCACAATGGCGATGTATGCCGAGATTGTGCTCGACGATTGATTCCAATAATTGATCCGCTCAATCGGATCCTTCAGCCCATCCTGCAAGTCTTCAGATAATGCATAGGTATTGCCCTCACTGAAATCCAGCGACGGACTTTTCAGCAAGAACAGGTCATAGTCATTGGCTGACAACCCAAATCGGTCACTCCACTGCAGGAAGATCGCCACTTCATCGCCCGGGGCAATGGAAATCTGAAGCATTTCATCATTGGTGCCGGAATGAAAAACGTGCGCGCGGATGTTATCCTGCGGGTCCACCCCCACGTTCGTTCCGGACACATAGAACGCCTGATAGTGCGACTGGGCCAGATTGCCCACCGCGGTAAAATATGCAATGCCCTGATCCACAAGTGCTTTTGAGCTCAAAGAAACCGGACTGGTTCCATCATACGGGCCATTATTAAAGACGCCGATGTCGTCCACCACCACGTGACATCCCTGGGCAGCCATCCACTGTTTCGCGCGGATAAACTCCTGTGTTGTCTCAAAATTTGAAAAGTAAAGCGCGGCCCCAGGCGCAATATCGTGAATAATCTCCAGTATGGCCGTGCCTTCATAACCCCCTGCACCGTCAAACCCGAGATCACTGCGGCCATCTGCGCGGAACGAGTTGTACGTTACGGTGGGGAGATCACCCGTAGCCTGGCTCTCTGCATAGTGCGCTATTCCATCTGCCAGCACACCAACCTTGACTCCACTCCCATTCACTCCAAGGGTGGTTCGTAGCTGGTCGGCCTGCACTGTTGCGTCGCCCTGCGTGGTAACAGATCCTGTGAACCCAATCAGCATGTCAGGCAGTGCAATCCGCACAACGTACGGCAGCGCTGCTATGCTTTCTACAGCGTCAAGCGGCATGCGCACCTGCAGTAAGCCCTGCGCGTCGTCTCGCAGCTGCACCTGAACGCCGTAGCCCTTCAATTCCTCCAGGAAGTCGTTGCGGCACGCCTGAAGGCGAAGGCAAACGCAGATCGTTTCGTTCTTATCAATCTTGGCCAGCCTCGTGGTCGGCACCAGCGCGTTTTTCGCCAATAGCGCTCGCTGGGCAGGATCTTTCTGCGCGTGGACGAACGTCAATATGCTCTCGAGCGAGGAAGAAATCTTTTGCCTGGCCGGTGATGATGATTGCTCCTGCCACTTGTTTGCCAGGCCTTCGCTGTAACCCACCGAGCCAACCCCAAAGATGACTAAAAACAGAACAGCCATCATGCTATACGGATTCTGAATGCGCATAAACCTCTCCCCTAACGCCAAGTGAGTTCTTGCGGAAAAACACTGACTCCGCTTTCTGCCTTACGGTGCTTGCGTATGAGGCCAAAGTGCCCGAGTATCTCCTCACGCAACAGATGGCGTACCGAACGCCTTGGCCCTGAGTCCGTGATAGTGCTGAACCAGAGATTCCATCTCGTTGCGGTCGCTCACCTCCAGCGCCGCTTGCTTGATCATACGCTCGGCCTCGCTCAGTACTTGACTCACGTAAGCGTCCGTGACCCGAACGATATTGCCACAGCCAGCACAACACGGTATCGGCCGGCCCTCCTTCAGGCTGCGGCGAAACGCAACGATCTTCTCGTTATTAAGGATTTTCGAAAATGGTTGGGTAAAACAATTGCCAAACACGTCATCCATATAGCAGCAGATCTTCATATCGCCATTCTTCTCAATAATGTAGCTCCGCCATGCTTCGCGGCATCCAAAGTACGCGCCTTCACTCTGTGTTTCCAATGGCTCAGGTGGTTTCCAGGGAAAAGGATTCTGGTGAAAATAGAGTACTTCAATATTCAGCCGCCTGCCAAGCTCCCTTGCCTTCCGAAGAGCGCGCGCGAACCGACGCGTCCCGTAAACCGACAGCCCGACATTCTTCTTCTCCACAATTATCAGGTCTGTAAACACCACACGCTCTGCTTCCAGCTCTTTAGCCAACTTTACCATGGCCGGCAGATACTTAACATTATAAACCGAAACCGCCACAGCAATATGGACAGCAGGCTTGCTTGTTTTATGCTTGCGTTTCAGGGCATTTAGATGTCGGACGTTTCGTAGCACCTGGTCGAAATTAGCGCCTTTTCGCAAGAATTCAAAAACACGCCGATTTGGCCCATCAATGGATACCGCAATCTCATCCATGCACATCGCGACCAGCTTTTGCGCAATCTCCGGCGCGAGCGACATCCCGTGTGTACTCGTCGCAACGTACGCCCCCTGCGACTTGCCTAACACGAGAAAGTCCAGAAACCGCGGATTCAGAAACGGCTCACCGAGCCCAAAAAACCCCGCATAGTTCGCATACCGGAGAAGTGGCGCAACGCGCTGAAACTCCGCAAAATCCATCAATCCATGATCAATGTCGTCTCTATAAAACTGGCGCGGACAATAGGGGCACCGTAGATCACACAACACCGATACCGCAACGTAGTAATGCGTTGGGAAGGCGAGTGCCTTATCGGACAAAAAACTCGCATCAAGCTGCGCCCGAATGTCATTAATGACTTTGACGCGCCCTTCCATGGTTAACATCTCGCTTCCGCTCAGAGTCAGCATGCGCCTAATTGATTTTTCAATCTGTAGAGATATCGGGCAGCTTAGACAATATCAAGAATAATATCATAACCGGGACTAAAGAGATGAGAGGGAAATTGCGGCGTACATAACTTGATAACCCGGCACCCATCACATCCGGCCTACATTACTGCGCGCTCACTATCCGTTCTTCAAGTAGGGACAGATTATGATCTGTCCCTACCTTCAAAAATGAAGAGCGGTGATGCTGGCATTGCTCTGCCAGAAAGTTAAGAACCATCACCGCCACTTGTCTTTATCATTACCACAGTCAGAACAGCTACTTTTTGCCTCCCAACAAGGTTTTCCAGCCGTCCGCATGGCCTTCTTCATCGGCGAGAATGCCCTCCAGCATCCGCCGGGTAGTGGTATCATCCAGTTCACTACACAACTTGATGTGCTCTTTATACTGCTTGATTGCCTTGGTCTCGCTGGCCAGATCGTCCTGCACCATCTTTTTCAACTTCCCCCCGCGCTTGATAGCCGATGGGGACTGTGTCGGCCTGCCACCCAGGTAGGCAATCCGTTCCGCCAGGATCTCGGCATGCTTCATCTCGTCCAAGGCCACTGACTTAAACATATCAATGATTCCCGGACTTTCAATGCCTTCCGCTTCATAATGATGGCCCATGTACTGAATGATGGCTGCCAGCTCGTCTGCCCGATCCTGGTTCAAAGCTTCAACAATATTCGCCTTGCTCATGGGTCTCCTCCTTCCTGATAGCATTTGGTGATTTTAAAAAGATCAAGGGATCGTGCGTTCATTCGCATTATTATCCCCATCTCCCTTTGCTGATATGAATCTGAATTTCAGTACTTATCATTTGCTGCAGCGTGTTTGATCTGTCCATATTGTGTGCCCGGCTACCATCCTCCATAAGAGTATCCCATAACAGTGAAACACACTGGTGCTGTCGCCGCGGCATCTCACACGCAAATCAATGCTAGAACAGAACTTCGCCAGGGGTCAACGAATTTCTCCACCCTCAGCACAATGCACCTTATTCTCTTCCCTGTATCGAAACGTCTTGCACGAGGCAATAATCTCGACCACACCCTGATTTGCATCCTACATTTTTCGGGCTTCACGCAGTGTCGCTACGAAGCGCCTGCCGAACTCACGGCATTGCGCTAAGTCTTCCTCTGTGGGAGCAAAATTCACCCGCAGCCCGGAACTGGCCAGCCGGATGCCTAATCCCTTTAGGCGCTCTTCCACCATCTTGATGGCTTCACCACTCCAGCCGTACGATCCAAACACTGCTCCCCACCGCTTTTTACCGCTCACCGTGACGATCAGCGACAGCACATCCCAGATTGGCTTTGGGGCGTCGCCAGCCAACGTGGGTGTTCCAACGACCAGTCCGTCTGCGCGCTCAATGGCGTCGCGCAGCATCTCCGTATCAGTAGCATTGATATCCAGTAGCACGACGCGAACCTTCTCGTCCGACATCCCTTCGCGAATTGCCTCACCCATACGCCGCGTATTCTGATAGGCCGACACGTAGACAATCACCACCTCCAGAGCATCAGCTTCTGGCTCCGGGCTTCTGCTCCACTCCTCGTAGGAACGGATATACTTCCATGGATCCTTACGAAGAATTGGACCGTGACTCGGCGCCAGAATTTTGATTTTCAGCCGATTCACCTTCTCACACGCCTCCACTACCTTTGGCTTGAACGGCCGCATGATATGATCGTAGTAGAAGTGGAATTGCCCCTGGAAATCATCTACCTGATCCTCGAACATCCGCTCATCGCAAAAATGGCAACCAAAACAGTCGCACGGAAACAAAATCTCATCTTCTGCGAGATAGGTGAAAATGGTATCCGGCCAGTGGAGAAAAGGCGCTGCGATAAAGTGCAGCGTACGCTCACCAAGCTCAACGCTTTCGCCCCCTGTAACTACCATTGAGCGAAATGGCCTGTTCACAATAGCCTGAAGAAACTTCACGGCGCTGCGCGAGGCAATAATCGTGATGTCCGGCGAAGCCTTCAGCACCTCCTGAACTGCCCAGGAATGGTCGGGCTCAGTATGATTCACTACCAGATAATCAATCGTGCGAAGATCCGTTAATGTTTTCAGCCGCTCCATGAATTCCCGGGCAAATGGTTCCTTCACCGTATCAATCAAGGCGCTTTTCTCGCGCCCCCGCACAAAATACGCATTGTACGTCGTCCCTTTCTCTGTGGAAAGCACAATGTCAAAAATGCGTAAATCAGGATCGAGCACTCCAACCCAGTAGACATCCCTCGCAATCTCAAATGAGTTCATGCTTGGCTCTCCTTTTTCAAACTATCAATCTGCCTGAATCCACCTGCACAATGGCGCTGTGAGACGCCTAAGGAGCGCACTGTCGCCAGCACTCGGCCATGCTGTTTAATCTGACCACATCTTTTCCAGTGCCCTGTATCGTCAGAGCATTCTTGCGCCCGAGTAGTGCAAACGTCAGAATTTTCGAAAGCGCTCCCTGGGTGCCCCACAGATCGGGCATGCCTCCGGTGCATCACCTTCGACCGTATAGCCGCACACTTCACAGATGTGGACAGCACCCAACTTTGCATCCTTGCCTTCCTCTGCTGCCTGTTTTGCAATCTGGTACATGCTTGCATGAATCTTCTCGGCTTCTAGGGCATAGCGAATGCTCCGCTGCGCACCTTTCTCATTCTGCAATTGTGCGACCGCCTGGAACGCGGGATACATCTCCTCGACCTCATACGTCTCACCAGAAATAGCATCATCCAGATTCTTCACGCTCTCGCCAAGATCGCCAAGTGCAACGAGATGGTTCGTCGCATGCACAAGCTCTGCAAATGAAATTGCGCGGAATAGCCGAGCGAGATTGCTCCTGCCCTCTTCTTCAGCCTTCTTAGCAAAAATGGCATACCGCATATGCGCCTGGCTTTCTCCTGCAAAGGCATCCCTTAAATTCTTCTCCGTCATTGCTTTCATTTCACTTTCCTCCTTGAAAAGAATTATACACGCAATGTGCTATAAAGATTGCTACTCGGAAGCTGTAGGGGCTCATCCACCGCGGCGGATGAGCCCTTACATAGCTAAGCTTGTCGAAGGGCATATCCATCAATTCTATTGTGACGGACTACTGGTCAGCAGCTTGGCTATCTGCTTGTCTGGCCCTGTGCTCTGAATTATTTGTTAATATCGGCCAAGGAGTGGGATCGCAACGTTTTTTCAAAACTCCGCTGGATAGACTTCCAGATAGGCTCAAACGCACACTTGCGCCTGGCGCACCGCCTCGGCCGTGCAAGACAGTTGTTCAGGTATAGCGGTCCTTCCAGGGCTTCCATAATTCTTTTGAACGTCAGGCGTCGCGGTGCAAGCGCCAAAGCATAGCCTCCCGCCGGGCCGAGCCGGGAGACAAGAATCCGCTGATTCACCAGCCTTTTTAAGATCACCGAGAGAAACTTCTGCGGTATCCGCTGGGCCCTGGCAATCTCCCGGATTGTATAGTAGCCCCCAGGGTAGCGGCGTGCAAGGTGTGCGAGCGCAAGGAAGCCGTAGTCAATTTTACGCGTAACCAGCATAATAGCGTGATAAAGTGCAGGGGTTTTATCCACTAAATTAGTAGATATTGTGACAAAACCGATTTGCTGTCAAGCTGAAAAATTCCTGCTTCGCGCGATTTTCTTCTCAGCCCCCTGTTTCCCCTGCCCGGCTTTCACTGCCGCCACACACTCCAGGCGACCACCACTCCCCTCTCGCACTTCCGACTAACAACTCGCTTACTGCATCAAGCTACATCGCGTGCCTACTTCATAGAACACATTTTTTTCTTTGACTTGCGTTGTGGAGGCTGGTAAAAGTGTTTGTTCATTGCAAGACAAAATACTTACAATCTAAGGCGAGCCAACCCAAGAGGCAACCTGTTATATTCTCAAGCGAGAAAGGGGCATACTTATGTCCATTTTGCGCAAAGACCCGGTGAGTAGCGGCTGGGTAATCATCGCAGAAGAACGCGGAGAACGTCCAACATCTTTTGATACCACCAAGGTCAAGAAGCGCGCTGGATTCTGCCCATTCTGCGTGGGGAATGAAAACTCAACACCGTCAGAGATTAGTGCGTACCGCGAGCCAAACAGCCGCAAAGATAGCCCGGGATGGCGTGTCCGCACAATACCAAACAAGTTCGCCGCTCTCGGGATCGAAGGCGATCTAAACCGACAGGGCGTTGGCATGTATGACATGATGAATGGGATCGGCGCGCATGAGGTCATCATTGAAACTCCGGAACATGACGCGAACATGGCACTCTATTCGCCTCAGAAAATGGGCGAAGTCATCACCATGTATCGCGAACGCTGCCTCGATCTCATGAAAGACCAACGATTCAAATACATTCAAATCTTCCGTAACTACGGCTATTCTGCGGGTGCAACGCTCGACCACCCTCATACCCAGCTGATTGCCCTCCCAATTACGCCACGCTGGGTCAAAGAGGAACTCTTGTGTGCCAAAGACCACTATGACCTTAAGGAACGCTGCCTCTTTTGCGATATTATCAATCAGGAGATTGAGTCGCAGAGCCGGTTGATTTTTGAAAATGACGAATTTATCAGCTTTGCTCCATTTGCCTCAAAGTTCCCGTTTGAAACGTGGATCATACCAAAACGGCATAGGTCGGATTTCAAAATGATCTCTGACACGGAAATCAAGCAGCTGGCGATCGCATTGCCAAAGACCCTTCTCGCCATCCACCGCGCACTCAGTGATTCGCCTTACAATCTGATCCTGCATTCGGCTCCTCAGTTGCCGCCAGATCGGCCGGGAGCCGAGACCATTGTGCACGATTATCACTGGCACGTCGAAATCTACCCACGAATTAGCAAAATGGCGGGATTTGAGTGGGGCACGGGGTTCTACATCAACACGGTGCTTCCCGAAAAAGCCGCAGAATACCTGCGGGAAGCACTTACAGAAGAGATAAAAACCGGTGCACCTGGCCCGAAGGAGCAAACGTCCTAGCAGACATCTCCATTCAGGCCATACGAACGGGAAGAAGTATAAAATATAGCGAGGAAAAAGTCCCTATGTCTTGGGCTGGTGCTTCGCATCGAGCAGCTTTCGCGCACGCTTGAGGATATCAAGCGGGTCAAAAGGTTTTGTGATAAAATCTTCAACGCCCATAGATTTGCTCCATTCTTCGTCGCTCTTGCGCGAACCCTTTGTCAGCACAGTCAAAACAATCACAGGAATATTGCTAAACTCAGCCGAATTCTGTAAATGATTAAGAACCTCATAGCCATTCATCTTGGGCAATTTTAAATCAAGGATAATCAGATCAGGGCGCTTTTTCTTAACAAGATTCAACCCCTTTTCGCCGTCGTACGCCTCGATAACCTTGTAGTCGCGCGCCTCAAGGGTAATGCGAATCAGCTCACAAATCTCCTTGTCGTCATCAATTACGCAAATTGTCTCTGGCATTTTCCCCTCCCCCTTCTGGAGATGTACAGTTACTGTAGCTGGCTCGCCATGCCTGTGTCAACACTTTTACCTCTGGGACAACCATCTGGCACACCTGGCCCGGCGGTAATCTAAATTACCCTTGATTTTCCAAGGGAAGTTCTTTTTATTTAAATTCAATTTCATTGCAGCAAAGAGAGTCTGTGAGCCGTAGATTTTTTTAGTCCAATTAGGCCTCGCAAGATTGTGTAGAGCCAACATGATTCGAGTACCACAAGAACTGGAAGCCGAATGGAACGCTCTGACGCGCTCGACTGTTGACCTTATTCCAGAAGAAGAGTTTCTCGAAAGGCTGCAAGCAGCACGAAAGAACCGTACCCCCTTGCGGGTTAAGTACGGTGTTGACCCTTCTGCGCCGGACCTTCATCTTGGCCACACTGTGCCTATCCGCAAGCTGAAGCAATTTCAAGACTTTGGCCACCAGGTGATATTTCTCATTGGCGATTTTACGGCACGCATTGGCGACCCCACAGGCAAGTCTGAAACCCGCAAGCGGCTAACAAAAGAGCAAGTGGACTCGAACGCACGCACGTATCTGGAACAGATTTTTAAACTGCTTGATGAGGCCAAGACCCAGGTGGTTTACAATTCCACCTGGCTGGAGAAAATGACCTTCTCCGACGTTATTGAGCTCAGCTCAAAATACACCGTGGCTAGGATGCTTGAGCGCGAAGACTACAAAAAACGCTTTAAAGACGAAAAACCGATCTACGTTCATGAATTCCTCTACCCCCTGATGCAGGGGTATGACTCAATTGTCCTGCGCTCCGACGTGGAAATTGGCGGAACAGATCAGAAGTTCAATATCCTCGTAGCCAGGGAACTCCAGCGTGAGTTCGGCCAATCCCCACAGATCATCCTTACGCTCCCGATTCTGATAGGCACCGATGGGATGAATAAAATGAGCAAGAGCCTGAACAATTATATCGGCATTACAGAGCCGCCTCAGGAGATCTTTGGGAAAACCATGAGCATACCTGACCGCCTGATGGCAGATTATCTAGAACTGACCCTGGGCTATGCGCCCGACGAGGTTGCAGGGCTGATGCGCTCTGTTGAGCAGGGCAAACTTCATCCGCGCGATCTCAAAGCACGCCTGGCCAGAGAACTGGTGGCTACCTATCACAGCGCTACAGCTGCCAAAGCTGCTGAAGAGGAGTTCAACCGGGTGTTTCGCGAGCGCGACATCCCCTCAGACATTCGAGAGACGATCCTTCAATGTGAGGACGGGAAACTCTGGATTGTGAAGCTCCTGGTTCAGGCCGGGTTTGCAAAGTCCAATCGAGAGGCCCGCAAACTCATCACCGCAGGCGCCGTCTGGCTTAACGCGGAAAAAATCACTGACCAGGACTACGAAGTCTCTACAGGCCAGCATGTGCTGAAGGTTGGCAAGCGCCGCTTCTTGCGCGTCACTGTGACCTAGCGCTGGGTGGTAAATAAGACAATAGAACAAAGGAGATAATTCTAGAATGCTCAAACAGTTGCGATCCAAAAAAGTCATGAAGCGAATTCTTCAGATCACCCTTTTTCTGATCATTCCATCATTTGTCTTTTTCTATGGCTGGTCGCAGAAAGCGGCCACCCGCAGCCCAGGACACTATTTTGCACGCATCAAATACCCAGGCATTGGTCGCTGGTCCGACATCACAGAAGGTGAAATGCGTTTCGCACAAAATAGTGTGCAGACCAAATACGCCCAGATGCTACGCATTCCACCGGAAGTGTTTGCCCAGCAGGGCATGGACAAGTACATTCTAATGTATGACATCATCCTGGAGGCAATTGATAATCGCATTCTATTGAATTATGCGAAAAAAGCAGATATCATAATCACAAATGAGGAGATTAAGAATTTCATTCGCGCCATGTTTCCCCAAGATACTGCGGCGAACCTGAAACGCTATCTCAACTATACACGTCAGACCGGGGAAGGATTTATCCAGGCACAGCAGTTGAGACAAACCCTGAGCAAGACTAAGTATGTGTTTTTAACCCAGGCCAAAGCGTCACTATTCGAGCTCTGGCAGGAGTATCTGATCTCAGAAGAGAAACTCAAGATAGACTATGTGCTGTTTCCTGTGGAGCAATACCGGGATAAGGTCAAAGTGGAGCCCGATGATCTCCAGGCCTATTTTCAGGATGACATCGAGAACTACCGTATCCCGAATCAGATCAACTACGCTTACGTCCTGATATCCAAGGCTGACTTCGAAACATCTGTCACCGTTACTGCGCAAGAGCTGCATGATTACTATGACCGGAACAAGACCCAGGAATTTACCTTACCGAAACGTGTGAAAGTGCGCCATATCCTGATCAGCATAGCTGAGGATGCAGACGAAGAAGCTATAGCTGCTGCGCAGAAAAAGATCGCTGATATTGCCAAGCAGTTGGAGCAGGGTGAGGAATTTGCCGCACTGGCGAATCAATACAGCGACGACCCACGCAATGTTGACCCCCAGAATGAGGAGGTAAAGCACGACGGAGAAGTCGGCTGGATTAACGAAAAGAGCACCACATGGGGAAAAGCCTTTACCGATGCGGCCATCGCACTCAAACCCGGGGAAGTGAGCGAACCGATTCGGAGCCCCAAGGGCTTTCATATTATCAAAGCCGACGAGGTCAAAGAATCATCTGTGCAACCGTTTGAAGAGGTCAAAAATAAAATCCAGTCAATCCTGACAGACCAGAAGGCCTCCGTTTTACTGAAACAGGAAGGGGCGAAACTGCAGGAAGCCTGGCAAAAATACACTACACTCGAATCCCTGGCCCGTGCACTGCATTTGCCTGTTCACGAAACTGGCCTCGTGGATGAAAATACATTCTACTTTACGAAAATTGGAAGCCTCTATGATGACCGCGACCTCATTGCTGATCTCGAGCCCGGTCTCATGAGCGATGTATTCGTGACACCATCGTTCAACGTTATCCTGCAAATTAAGAATCGAGAAAAATCGCACCTTCCGTTGTTCGAAAAAGTGGAAAAGCGCGTGCGCAGGGATTACCAGAGCAACAGCGCGGAAGAGCTGGCACGTAAAGATGCTGAAGCATTTGCCGAGCAGGCCGCATCGTTTGAGGAGATGAAAAAGCTGGCAGAGGAGCGCCAACTCAGCCTGAAGACAACTGAGGAGTCTTTTACTCGGTTGGAGCCACCTCCCGCTCTCAGTAATATCCAGCAATTTGCGCGAACGACCATACGCACGCCCGTCGGTGCTATCAGCGTTTCACCAATCGGTGCCAATGTGGATCACCCCGACGCTTTCGCAGCCTGGCATCTCAAGGAAAAGCAGCCTCCTGATCGCGCCGAGTTCAAGAAAGCGCTACCCGAGCTCGCGCGCGAATATCTGGCAGCCAAGCGGCCTGTGATTCTCAACGAATTCCTTGCCGACGCCCGCAATCGCCTGAAAATTGACATCAATCCTGAAATGCTACCCAGCGAATAGGCGTACCTGCATCTACGCCAGGAAAGGCACACAAGTCCTTAACGCCATGCGGCAGCACGCAAGCTCTCCATCTTTACTTCCTTTGCCAATATTTCACTAGGGAAGTGGCACGGGCATCACGCCACAGGCGCATTTTCAACCTGTCCGTGAACGCGAACAGAGAACCACATGCCAGGCAAGTCTCTCTTGTTATGTTTTCTGAAACAAGAGATGTAACGTGCAGGTGAAGAAGTGTTCTACCCCTTCACAGCCCCGAGGGTAAGACCGCCTATGAATAAGCGCTGCAGAAACAGGAAGAGCACGATGACCGGAATAATGGTAATGACTGAGCCAGCAGCCAGATAGTGTGTCTTATCCATAAACACACCAATAAGCTTGGCAATGGCCACCGGCAGGGTAAATTTTCCCTGATCATTCAGAATGATCAATGGCCAGAGGAAGTTGCTCCAGCTGAATACGAAGACAAAAATAGCCAGCGTGGCAAGCGCTGGCTTGGTTAACGGGAACATGATGCGCCACCAGATGGTGAACTCCCCTGCCCCATCAACACGCGCTGCTTCTTCAAGATCTTGTGGAATGGTATGGTAATATTGCTTGATCAAATAGACGCCGAACGCACCCACACTGAAAGGCAAGTACACTCCAACCAGTGTATTGCTGATGCCAATCCTGATGCACAAGAGGAGCAGCGGAATCATGTATAGCTGAAACGGAATCATCAGGGTGCTGAGGATAATATAGAAAATCAACGTGCGGCCGGGAAATGTGAGCCGTGCCAGTGGATAGGCAGCGAGCGAGGCGAGCAGCAGGTTAAGCCCAACACTTGCCACTCCCACAATTACACTATTGAGAAAGCTAATTCCAAGCCCCGCCGCTGTCCAGGCGTATATGAAATTATGAAACGTTATCTGCTCTGGAATCAGGCGAAAGGAGTAGATGTTTCCACCTCCGCGAAACGAAAGCACGAGCAGCCAATAAAAGGGCCCAATCATAAGCACAGCAATCGCACACATTGCCACATAGCGCAGAAGAAGTCCAACTATTGTCAATGCACCAGTGCGCCAAGGTGGCGTCCCTTCTGAATATAGCGGCTGGCGGCCTGCGCTGGCGGAGGCTATTGCTCTCATGGTATGGTTTCCCGAGGTGGCAACGTCATAAAAAGCGCCACAGTTTTTCGTCTACCCATCTCCCTACCCCTCCTATTCTAGCCCACTCTGTACTCGCGGCGCTGCATCAGCCAAATGCCGATGGCCGTAAACGCAAGAAGCAGCGCAAACAGTACTACCCCCATGGCCGTGGCGTAGCCCATATTCTGGCCTCCCTCCTGGTCAATGCCTACGCGGTAGAGATGGAAAACTAGCGTCGAGCTGGACCAGAGCGGCTTACCCATGGTCATAACAAAAATCTCTTCGAAGACCTGCAATGCACTAATAGAGGAAATAATTGCCACCAGCGAAATATAAGGCCACAGCATGGGAATCTTAACGTAGAGCGCCTGCTGCCACCTCTTCGCGCCATCAATCATTGCCGCCTCAATCAGCTGCGGTGGAATCGAGCGCAGTCCCGCGATAAAGATCACCATGTAATAGCCTAGCCCTTTCCAGATCGTCACACTCATCACCGTATACAGCGCCAGCCCCATGCTGTTCAGCCACGGTATCCCATTATCAATAAGCCCCATCTTCATCAGGATATGATTAAAGAGACCGTAATCTTCGTGAAAAATAATCTTCCACGTGATGCCTACAACCACCATTGACGTAACAACAGGAATGAAATAACACGCCCGGAAGAAATTCATCCCGCGCAGCTGCGGCTCGACCAGAATGGCCAGCCCAAGCGACAATACAATAATGATCGGCACCACCACGAGGTATTTAATGGAATTGGTCAGGGAGGTCCAGAAAATCGGGTCGTGAAACAGGCGGTAAAAATTCTCCAGCCCAATGTAGTCTTTGCGCATCAGGGGAACATAATCGTAAAGGCTGAGGCGAAATGCCTGAACAACAGGAAAGAAAATAAAGAGGCCCATCACGGCGAGGGTGGGCACGAGAAAGCAGTAGGCTAGCCCGATCTGCTTGAGCCTACTTACTGAGAATCTGCGTCCACTGCTCGGCCGCCTCATCCAGTGCCTCCTTCGAAGTCAACACGCCGAGGCAGGCCTTTTGTATCGCAGTGTCAATCACCTCGTCCAGCTCTGCACGGCGCTCGAGAGGGGTTACCAGAATGGTGGCGTTGGGAAGCTGCTGAGCAGAGACCTTACGCGCCTGTCCTTCGGGACTGTCTTCAACGTCAACAAAGTAGGGATCCTTGGCTGCCCAAATGATGGATGGCAAAACAGTGGCCAATCTGCAAAGCGCCAGCTGATTCTCGCCATTAGTGACAAAGGCAGCAAAATCGGCACTGACCTCTGGATACTTGGTCTCGCGCGCCACTGATACCACCATCAAATCCACAGGATACATCTCCGCCTTGCCCTGAAGCCGCGGCCCGATGCGGGTACGCGCGTATACCTCCGGCGCATCTCCTTTAATAAGCTTGAGAAACTGTGGCCCAGAGCAAAAGAAAGCTATCTTCCCGCTCTGGTAAAGCTCAATTGGTCGCCGATGCCGTGCAGTCAGCGCTTCACGCGGCACGAGCCCCTCCTTGTAAAGGTTTGCCCAGAAGCCCAGCGTCTCCACGCCTGCTGGCGAGTTAAAAATCGCACGCTTGCCAGTCTCGTCCACCAGCGGCACTCCATCCTGCAACAAATAACCTTTGAGACTACCCGCCTCCGTATATATAGGTAACGTCCCATATACGTCGGTCTTCTGCTTAATGATCCGGCAATACTCGGCCATTTCACGATACGTAGTCGGCGGCTTTTCCGGATCCAGGCCGGCCTGGCGAAAGATTTCCTCGTTATACATAGTCACCACCAGCGCTAGATACCACGGAACAGCATAGGTAGTGCTCTTATAGCGGCATCCGTCATCGAAAATCCTGGGGAAGTAGCGGCTGACCGTCTCCGAAGACAAAACATCATCCAGGCCCCGGAGCACGTGCCGCTGGCAGAATTTCAGCATCATGTCGTAGGTCAGGTTAATAACGTCCGGTGGATCATGACTGATAAACCGCGCCAACAGCTTTGTCTCGTATTGATCTGCCGGGTAGTCGAGCCATGTGATGCTAACATCAGGATGAGCGGCTTCATACTTTACAATCAGGCCAGTAACGTAATCGTTGAACGTCGGCTGGAGCTGCAAGGTGAGAAATGAAATCCTTTTCTTGCCCTCTGATCGGGAAGGAGGAGACGTTTCTTTCTGACACCCAGGTAGAATTATAAGACTAAAAATCAAACACCCGGAAAGCACGTAGCTCATAAACCTCATAGCCTTACCTCATGTAAGATCTCAACACCGGCAGGTATATGCGTTTCGCTTCAAGATCGGGGAGCAAGGCCTTCTCAGCAATTCCCCGCTTTGTCCCTTACTCGACTCCACCTATGACCCTCAGTCACGAGATACAGGGCCAGAAAGAAGTCATTCCACATCTCCCGACAAATCAAAGCCCTCAACCGACTCTAACCACCTTT
>CAYVXD010000060.1:0-22447 GCA_964454265.1 uncultured Candidatus Sumerlaeota bacterium
CATTAAGATCGAGCAGGATCGCTTCGGCTTTGAGCCTGAGATAACAGGCAAACTGGCCAAGCGCAATGTGCGGTTCTACGAAGTTGGCATTACTTATCATGGCCGCAGCTATGAAGAGGGAAAGAAAATTGGATGGAAAGATGGCCTGCATGCACTCTATTGCATTCTGAAATATTCGCGCGGTCGCTACTTCGAAATCGGCAAGGCCACGCTCCACGTACTCGCAGAATTTGAACACTATAATAAGTGGCTCTTTAAACAGTTCCACTCATACCTTGGGAAACGTATTCTTGAAATCGGCTCCGGCATTGGTAATATCTCGAAATACCTCACCAACCATGACCTCTTGATTCTTTCTGACATCAATAAACACTACCTCGATATCCTGCAGAAACGATACGGCAACCATCACAATATTGATGTTCAGTATTACGACATGACCCAGGATGGCTCGGTCTTCGCCGGAAAGGAAATTGACACCATCATTTGTCTGAACAGTCTGGAGCACATCGAAAAGGATCAGGAGGTAATCGAGAATTTTTCCCGTATCCTCATCCCCTCGGGCCGCCTCATTTTGCTCGTGCCTGCCCACCCTTTCTTGTTTAATCCAATTGACAAATATCTCGGCCACCACCGCCGATACTCCTCAAAGGAGCTCTGTGCCAAGCTCCAGCAGAAGGGGTTTCGCCTTGAGCACGTGCAGTATCTGAATCGCCTTGGAGCAATCGGCTGGTTCATTTCGGGGAATATTTTTCGTTCTAAAGCAATTTCGTACCGACATATTTCAATTCACAAATTTTTAATGCCCTTCATGAAACTACTGGATCGCATGCGCTTTTTGCCCTTTGGTCTGTCGCTGCTCGTGGTTGCGCAGAAACCAGGTCAAGCGCCAATTGGCGATATAGTTTTGCGATTGGGATAATCCAGCTGACGTGTTCAATCTAAATAGTGTATGATTTTCAAAGGAGGACTTACATGAGACTGGCTTTCCCTGCAATTGGCGGGGTTGAAATTCAACGGATCGCGCGTCCACTAAGTACAGCCATGCTGCATCTGGGTGGCATTCTATTCTTTGCCATGCTCATGGCCCTGGGGGCATTCGTTCGTATTCCTCTCCCCTGGACACCCGTACCAGTGACGCTGCAGACATTCTTCGTTCTTCTTTCCGGCGCAGCTCTTGGCGGGCTAGCAGGGGGAGCCGCTCAATTTGTCTATCTCGGTATAGGTCTGGCCGGAGTTCCGGTTTTTGCCGGCGCGGTTGGCGGAATGGATGTGCTCAGGGCAGCAACCGCTGGCTATCTCTTGGCCTTTCCTCTTGCGGCAGGAGTGGTTGGCATGATGGTCAAAGAGCGGGGCACCTCGATTGCGCGGCTTCTCGCAGCCATGATCATTGGCAACCTGCTGATCCTCAGCCTCGGCACGCTACACCTCGCGCTGTTCTTGAACTACAACCTGGGCCATGCCTTTCAGCTGGGTTTCCTTCCTTTTCTCGGCGGCGACGCCGCTAAGCTCGTCGCTGCCGTAAGCTGCACATGCTGGCTACGCCGTCTAAGCTCATAGGCTTATCCGCATCAAGTCCCGCCTGCATTAGAATTTTTCTGTTCCGACAGCAAAGAAAGGCATCTTAGCTTTTGAAGGTGGCGCGGGTGTCCTTTCGGTACGAAAATATCACCGAGAAGACAAAAAAAAGTATGGACGGGTGGTAGCAAGAGCTAAGGCAACGTTGGGACCAAGCAAGGGCGCGATGACCATCGCGCCTATTATAAAGACCACATTTGCGCAAGATGCCTATGGCAGCAACAATAGATGATAGTAAAATCATAGCAACGAAGATTCGCGTAAGCTTGGTGCTGTCTGTAATGTCTGCATAGAGTTCCTCACAGCTGATCCGGGCAACTTGGGTTTCGGACACCGATTCAGGAACGGACTTCGCTTGTTCAGATACTTTCTCTTCGGGTGACTCAGGTCGGGGGACAGTAGCTTCCACAGGAAGAAGTATTATTCGAAACCCATCTACCGTTGAAAAATGTTTTTCCAATACATCCAGGACTGCCTCGCTTTCTCCCGCGGAGAGAAGTATTCTGACGAGAACCTCGGTTTCTGACAACCGCTGCTGCCAAATATGCAATCCTGAACGCTCTCCGATTACCTCCTGGAGTCGCCTTTCCTGCTCCTGTAGAAGAAACACCTCAATCAAACGCAGTGCCATGCTACCAGTATCCCACGAACATTTTGCCTAACGACTCGCCGACGCGTGTATTTGTGGCAATCTTTCTCTTTCCTTCAATCCGGAATTGTTAAAACACGTTCCAAGCAGTAGATCAATATCTTTTGTATAGTGCAGACGAATTCCTAGTTTTTGAGTTTGCCTATAAAAACTAAATGGCAACAATCATTTAATTTATAGGATTCCTGAAAATGTGTCCTGTTTTCTCATCTTCGTTTGCTCACTTGAACCTAGACCTCTCCGGTGTTCCTAATAAGCCACGTAAGCCTGACCATGCTTGGTTCTTAAAATCCACAGCAATCGGATTGGACAATTCTGCCGGCGGCACAGCCTGTACAGCATTACCAGGCGATAGAACCCCCGCCGTTAATTCACCATCAGTGTAGTACCAGTCGCCCTCACCATTATGGCCCAATAATGTGGCACCGACACCTGTCACCTGGTATATCTCTATCAGCTGTCCTGCTTGTTTGAGATCAGCTATGAGTTTATCGCGTTCTGCGTCTGTATCTGGCGCAATATGATGTGTGACTTGTTTTGTAAAGTGGCTGAGGCCAACACCGCGGTCAAATGTGGCTGCGCCTACCCATAAAGGTCTCCCCTCTACACCCAACTCATCCGAACGCCATAAGCGGACATGATGACGTTGTCTTGGGCTCTTTCCAACTGTCTGTTCGAATGCCAGATCTTCCCGACGCCCCCAGACATATAGATTGCTCACGGGCGCCTCTTGATAAGGGCGTCCAAGGAGAACGCTTTTCCCAACACGGATAATCGTGCGAAAGGTAATAGGGTCGGCAGGATACCAACTGGCCACAAGTAGCGCATGCAGTACCTCCGATTCAGTCCCAACGAGCGCAACGTTCAGTGGATCGCCGGGGATGCCTTGGGCCGTCTGCGTTGTTTTGGGAGCATCTTGCATCGCCGGATGGTGTTCATAGTGACGCCATAACGCAGGTAGGATTACATATGCCAGCAATACATAGGTAACGAGTAATCCCGCCAATATCGCTATGCCACGTAATACCCAGCGCCGAAGACGCTGTCGCTTTACGGTCTTGCTCGAACTCGGTGGCGCGTCCATAACTGTCGAGATACCAAACAAGGGTTCACCAGCCAATATTGCGCGATTAGAAATTGCATTTTAAAATTTCACCGTCTTGTAAAACATCCTCTTTATCACTTCCGCTGCAACCACATATAACACGACAATTACCCCCAAAACGTAAAGAAACGAAACTGGCAGTGGGCAAAAATCAAATAGTCCTGCCAGTGGGATAAATGGGAAAATAAGCGTAATGCAGCAAATCAGCAGCGTAGCAATTAATAAATACTTTCCTGGCGTGCTCCTGAAGAAAGGCTTTCGCGTTCGAATAACCAGCACAATGAGCGACGCTGAAATAACAGATTCCAAAAACCAACCTGTTCGAAATTGTTCCGTCGTCGCACCGAGAATGAATAGAAGCGCACCAAAGGTAAGGTAGTCGAAAAACGAACTCACTATGCCAAACGTGATCATAAACTTGCGGATAAACTTGATGTCCCACCGTCGAGGCTTGTCAACGAGTTCCCGATCCACAGTATCTGTAGCAATGGTCATCTCTGGAAAATCAGTCATTAAATTGGTGAATAAAATCTGCTTGGGCAATAGCGGAAGAAATGGCAGAAAGAGGGATACACCAGCCATGCTGAACATGTTTCCAAAATTGGCACTCGTCGCCATGAACACATACTTGAGTGTATTGGCAAATGTATTCCTTCCTTCCTGTACGCCCTGCACCAATACCCCCAAATCCTTCTCCAACAGGACGATATCAGCTGCCTCCTTGGCAATATCCACACCACTATCGACGGAAATGCCAACATCCGCAGCGTGAAGTGCCGAAGCATCGTTGATGCCGTCTCCCATGTAACCCACGACTTTCCCCGACTTAGTCAGGGCAAGAATAATACGCTCTTTCTGATTGGGCTCAACCTCTGCGAAGACATCCACCTCATTTACTTGTTTCAGCAACGCTTCATCGCTCATCTGGCGAAGCTGTGAACCTGTAAGAATCTGTTGGCCTGATAAGCCCACTAGTTGACTAATATTGGCAGCGACAAGTTGATTGTCACCCGTAATGATCTTTAGCGAAACGCCGAGATGCTTAAGGTTGTTTATTGTGTTAACTATCCCAGGTTTCGGTGGGTCAAAGAAAACCAGAAGTCCTAAAAACGTCATAGCTGCTTCATGTTCTTTAGTGATAGCCGATTCAGAGCCTATATCCCGATATGCTACGCCCAGCGTGCGGAATCCCTCACGGCTGAGCTCCTCAAAATGCCTCTGCATCCGTTCCTGCACTGCACCTATATCTACGCTCGTTCCCCCTGAAGTTTCGGCTGACGAACAGACATCCAGTACGTTCCGCAGCGCACCTTTTGTTATCATCAGATGTGTATTGTCCTTTGAGACGAGTACGCTCAATCGCTTACGAATAAAATCATAGGGCACCTCATCTAGCTTTTGATAGCCGGACACATCAAATTGCCGATGAGTACGGATTGCCTCATCAATTGGGCTCATAAAGCCCGTCTCATAATAAGCATTGAGATAGGCGTAGAGAAGAACTTTTTCGCTTGCGTTTCCATCAACATCTAGAGCACCATGAAATCGCACCACTCCTTCGCTAAGCGTGCCGGTTTTATCGCAGCAAAGCACATTCATGCTGCCGAAGTTTTCAATTGAAGTCAGCCGTTTCACGATCACTTTTTGTTGCGCCATTTTCTTAGCACCGTGGGCAAGATTAATGCTGATAATTGCGGGCAGCAGTTGTGGAGTAAGACCGACAGCAAGGGCTAAGGAAAATAGAAAGGACTCTAATACCGGCCGCGCCAGATAAACATTGATGGCAAAAATGGCGATCACCAGAATCAGCGTAACTTCTAGAAGAAAATACCCGAATCGTCTGACACCACGCTGGAACTCCGTCTCTGGCGCCCTTAGTCTCAGCCGCTCGGAAACTTTGCCAAACTCGGTATCTTTACCTGTGCGAACAACCGCCGCCCTTGCGCTCCCGCTAACCACGTGCGTGCCCATAAAAAGAGTATTTGTCCGGTGCCCAAGCGGTGTTCCTGCCGCCAGTACCCCAGCGGCTTTTTCCACCGGATACGTCTCACCTGTCAATGCCGCCTCGTCAACAAAAAGATCCTTCGATTCAAGAATCAAACAGTCGCCCGGAATTGTCCCGCCTGCCGAGAGAACAACCATATCTCCGGGAACAATCTCTTCGATGGGAACTTCTATGGGCTCCCCATCGCGCAAGACCACGGCTTTTATCTGCACCATAGCGAGCAGCTTCTCGATTGCATGTGCAGCTCCTCTTTCCTGCCAGAATCCGAGAAAACCGCTCACGACAATGATCGCCAAAATGATGAGAGCATCTGTGGGATCGCGCAGGAAGAAAGACAATCCCGCTGCGAAGATAAGAATGAGAATAATCGGACTCTTGAATTGCGCAACGAAGATCGTCAGGGAGTCCGTTCTCTTCTTAGGCTTCAGAAGGTTGGAGCCATACTGTTTGAGTCGCTCTCCTGCTTCTTCACCTGTTAAACCGTGCGGGGTTGTACGAAGCCGGTGAAGCAGCTCAGCAGCAGAGATGCTCCAAAACGCCCCATTCTGTTTTTCCTGGTTCATCTTCCTAGTTCAAAGTGTTATTTAATGTTGAAGAATTGGAGCGATAATTTCGGATAATTTAGGTTATACCTGCACGCTATTCATCAGGGACTTTGGAAGCGCTACGGGTGCGACTTCGTATACTATAAGTATCATACACCCAGAAAAGCCGGTTCCTCCTGGTGACCGGAAAGAACCGGCACAATCACAACGATGCGTGATTACCTTATTGCATGCTTGATCTGCTTATCGAGTCTTTCGTTTGCCTTACTGGCGAGTTGTGCTGACCTTCATGCTAGGTGTGGACTTCGCTGGCTCGAGCTTCTTCCCGAGTTTTTCGATTTCTTTACCGATGGCTTCGATAGCTTTGCCTGTCTCCTCGGCCATCCACCCGGTTCCCTCGACCAGTTTTTTCGAAACAACGACCGCATCTTTAGTAACGGCGAGGCCTGCCGCTTCTAATTCATGTCCGGACCAGGCTAATGCATGCTCCAAATGCGTAGTTGAAGCTTTAAGATCATTGCCTACCTTTTTAGCCTCTTTCTTTGCCCAGGATTCTGAAGCCTTCAGGTAATGGTGCCTCGCCAGAGCTAAATGGGCACGCGCAAAACTATGGTCGAGTTCCTTGGCAGAGGTAACAGTACCCTTCTTTACCTCATTTGCCAGTTTTTCCAATTCACGCACGGAAGCCATTAGCTCTTCCTTTGACTCCTTTGTGCCACGACCGGCTTCAAGCTTCATAAATGCCGCACCTTTACGGATCTCATCAGCCGCACTATTTATGTCTTTTTTGAGAAAGCTCTCGCGCGCTTTATGGAAATGCTCCCCCGGCGCATCCGCAAATACAATCAAAACGTCCTCCTCAACAAGGACATAACCCTCCGGGGCCTTAAGGGTAGTCTCCTGCTTTGTCTCCTGAGCCCAAGCAAAAGTGGTACAAAACGCGATTGTAAGGGCAATCATTAGGCCGTAAGTTATAAAACGCATGATAATTACCTCCTTGCTTCTTTTTGGATGCTCATGAAATCAAAACACCCCAAAACCTTGCTCTCCTAACTTGCACTGCTTTTGAGAATTGTCTTTCCATTCAATTACTCATATCTCACCTCCCTTTCTTAATCAGGATAGACGATCAGTTTGTGAGGATTCAATAGGATTATCCTTCTTAAACTTGCGACGACGCAAATAAATACTCCAAATCACTATCCCTATAATGACAATTGTAACCAGTATAAGTCGCTCATAGTGCTCGATGTCCCCAATTATGGCCTCCAGGGCATGACCAAACAAATAGCCTCCAGCACCAACCGCAACCGCCCATACCACTGCACCAACGGCGTTGAGCAACACAAACAGACGGGTCGGGACTCCACTCGTTCCAAACACAAAGGGCGTTATCGTGCGAAGTCCATAGAGGAAGCGAAATCCCAGCATCAGCGCGGTATTGTGAGCTACCATCAGTTTGTGAACCTTGTCTGCACGGACTTTCCAAGAAGGGTTTATTGCAAGGATAGACTGACCTCGCCACCGCCCTAGGAAAAAAAATAGCTGATCCCCGCAGAGACCGCCGACAAACGCAGCCAGGATCACCCAGGGCAATTTCAGATATCCCTGGTGTGCGGCAAATCCACCCAGCACCAAGACGGTCTCACCTTCAAGAAACGTACCAACTAGAACGGCTATATACCCGTATGTTTTTATTAACGATTCCATGCGGGAAATTTTCCCTCTTGTAACTCCGTGCACTACTCGGGTATTTCTTGTCAAGGATTTTTTTCGGGAGTTTTGAAGATTTTTTGACAAAAGGGGGAATGCGCCGTGCGGCTTTTAGCGTTTTACCGTTGCGATTGTCTGATTCGTGATATCATTTTCCTCCACATAACCTTGCCGTCCTCGTCCTTCTCCCCTCCCAAGTTCTTGCACTTCCGGCTTTATAATCAAAAAGGAAATTAGCAGAATTAAACAGGCTATTATAAATACTGAGGCAATTATTTTTCGTGCTATATGACTCCCTATTAAACATCTGTACAAATTTAATATCATTTTCCAGTGGAGGACTATGTGAAGCACCAACAATCCCAGTAAGGTCAATCCAAGAATAAGGTGAATAGTTCCCCATTCATGCCGGTCCATTCCCAATAAATAAAGCTCTACATTTCTCCCGTATTTAACCCATCTCTCTTTCCCAGGTATGAGAACAAATTTCATGATAAATCCTATTCCAGCCATCGCCATCATGCATAGGAACATCAGAACATCGATGGCAAAATTTATTTTAGGTTTATCAAACATTATTTTCTCCCTTTTCTGTTTTGCCAATTTACAGCCGCATTATTGCGTGTATTCCGCAAAATTATTTAACCGCACCGCTGGGCGATTTGAGTAACCTGAAGTGCTAATTTGGTGCGAGGCACTGGTGGAGGGTCCCTAATTTTCCCTCAGAATGCGTTCTGCATACTCTACGCCCTGGATCGCATTGACCCTAAAAACGCAATTGCATACATTATAAGGGCAATAAAGTATAATGAACGAAATCCAAAATACATGGAATTGTACTCAAGAAATCCCCCTAGCATTGCCCCCAACAGATTTGAAGAAAGAGCCACTGCCACAGAAGCAGACTTTCTCAATTCCGCGGAAAAGGCGAATCCCGAAAAGAAAAGAGGAAGTGTAAGCACTATAGTCATAATTGCTCTACTCAGCCAGGGTGTAAAGATGCTCAGATTAGCAGAAACTACATACAACCCGGCAATCAAAGAACCACACAAGAGTGGGTACGTTACCAAGGGATGAGGATTACCTATTCTGATTACCAGTAAATTGGCTAAAAATGCCATAATGAGAATGGCTGCAATTACTGCGCTCACCACAATCCATGTGCTGCCATAAACAAGTGCAAGCTCCGTTATCCCTTTAGTTTCTATCAGCATAAATCCGGCTCCCAAAAAGAAGCACGGAACTGAAAAACCACTGCCTGATCCAGGCACAAGTTCACGAATATACACGAGCGAAACAACAAGCAATAGGGCAATCATCGTCACATAGGAAATAGGGTATTTTCTCACTGGCATATAGAAGAAAGGCCAATCATCTGTAGACATGTCTGCGCGTATACTGCTATCAGCAAACCTCGCTGTCACTTCTTTAAGCCCGGGCACTGGCGGTTGACGCAAAAGTTCCCTTGCCTTTCCTTCGCCGCTTAAAAAAGCATACCCCACATCATAGCCAGTCTGATAAACAACTGGAGATTGACCATCGAATGCCTCTTGGAGCATCAAGAAGAGCTTGCGACCCAATTCAGGTCGCAAGAGGCAGAAAGTCAAACATAAAATACCATCTTTTTTCAGCGTGGCCCTTGCCTCGCGGAATGCTTCAACAGTGTAAACAAAACTATCCAATCTGACGCCCGACATGCCCGATAGTAACGCATGAGAATCCAGCAGGCCGTAGACAATGAGATCATATTGACTGCCGGTATGTCGAATATATGCTCGCGCATCATTAACAATAGCATTCACATTGCTTGCTTGATAGGGAGATTCAGGATGGAACAGTTTGCCGAATTCAAGAATTGCAGGATCAATCTCTACAGCATCAACTTCACCAGCACCATGTCGTATTGCTGCAGCCACATCGTTGCCCGTACCGCTGCCGACTATGAGCACACGCCCTGGTTTTGGCTTGAAATAATAAGGCAATGCAAAGTGTTTATACCAATCCTTGGGGAGCTCTGTTTTCTCTATGTTTTCTTTACTCGTATCAAGAATTCTCTGGAAATAAACATTATTAATACGTAGCTCAAGATATGGTTTTTGCTCAACATTCAAATTAAGAATTTGATAAGGCGAATATACTTCAAGTTGATTCAAGGAAAGCGATATTCCAAGAAATGCAAGCAGGAAAACTGATGCCAAAGCCGATGGAAGCAGACTGGTGATAGTTTTATGGAGAAATGCGATGAGTCCCAATACAGCCAAGAGAATCCATATCGAAGGGGGTGCCCATGCAAATGAGATAAGAGAGAAAAGAAGGATCCCCATAAGGCTCCCCGCCAAGTTCCAGCTATAGGAAATCAGCTTCTCGCGTCGCATCATTAAGCGCGAAGCCAGGTGTCCGAGAGGAACAAAACACAGTGCATTAAAGGCAAAAATCATAATCAGAAAACCATAAACAGTTATAATATCACATACCATATATCGTTGCCCCAGCCCAAATGCAAATTGCTCGGGAATTGGGTTTTGTAGGGCATGGGCTATCCCGCCAAATCGCAAAATCCCCATGAACATAATTTGAAGCGTCAGAAGAGGTATAACAAGTGGTGTAGTCAGCGGACGCCTGGATCCCATTGCATACCCAATGCCCAGACCAAGAAAGCACGATAATAGACTGACGTTTTTGAAATAGGCAAATAACTGAAAGTAGGAAGCGTGCAAGCGAATTATCATCAATTCTATGTACAAACCCAAACCTGCAGCCAGGGCAATCCAGAGGCCTATACGCAAACCGGGGATTGCGTCTATTGCATCAGTGTGGTTCTCCAAGTGCTTACTGACTAGTGGCCACCATTTATTGCGCTTGAACCAGAGGATTCCAAAAAGCATTATGAGGAAGAGCGGAGAGAAAAGCGCGAGTATGACTTGCCATGGCGAGATGGAAATCGTAATAGCGGAAGAACTTTCAACTGCCTGTTTATACGACCACACGGCACCGTAGCAGAAAAGTGTCGCCCCTACGAGAATGACTGCAACAATGACCCAGGGAATAGGTTGGCCACCCTCTTCCCTGCTCCCATCTTTTGTCATAAGGAATCCCCTTAGCTCGCTCTTAATCCACTGCAATAAACACTACAATAACACATGATCATTTCAAAACCGAATCTGCTCGGCTATTTTTCTATAAGTTAGATTCAAGACTTACACCGTGAAGTCCCCTATATAGCTCGAAGAACACAAGCGAGACAACGAAGAGATTATTGAACAAATTGCAGGAAAAACTCAGAGATTTTGTTGGAAGAAGCAACAATTGGTTTGAACAGGCGAAAGGTTTCCTAGGGTATATGATGCATTTCCAATGGCGGACGAAATTATAAACGCTTCCTCTTCTATGTCAAAATTTAAAAAAACAAGGAGAAAATCTTGTTTATTGAGATTTAATCAACTGTTTCTCTTTCAATATCTGATTATAACCATCCCTTGTAATTGGACATTTAAACAAATCGATAACCTGCCTAACTGTATCTAATCTTAACTCCTTTTTCATTCTATTAAGAAGCGGCACTGGGTAAGTTTTATACCTGCTCCCATGCGATGTATAGGTATATGCACCTGTCCTCTGCCCTCGATATTCGTGGTAAAAATACCTATGATGTGTATCTTCTCTTACAAAGCCTTTGGCAGGCAGCTCCGACTCTATTTTTCTTCTTTCAATCTGCATATTATTCCGCAATAAGTAAATTCCGATAGATATCTTTAAGCCTCAATGCGTCACCTGTAAGTTTAGTCCTATCAAGTTTCCCGTAGTACTCAAAAAAATGTATTATATGCAAGCATAAATCCTGTAAAGCATCTTGGACAGTATCCCCGGTGCCACAAACATGAAGATTTTCATTCTCAGCAAAAAAGAAATCCTCATCACGATAAACTTTTACTGATATAGGCTTGGGACTATAAAACTTTTTTGCCTCCACTTGCAGTCTCCATATAGGAATTGGCTGATGTTTTCTAGTCTGACTGAAAACTTGTTGCAGGTCAACCACGGTAGCAGTACCAACCTCTGCAACTCCGCGGCTTTCATAATTTTCTGGCACATACGCCATTCTCTCTTCTATCGCATCATAAGTATCTTCACCTAACGAAGAGTTCATCATATAACCTCCCCACGCATGACTTTTTTATAATCGTCAGCTATTAACTCCTCGAATATATGTTTTGTATATTGATGGCTTTCATCAAGGTATTTTTCTATCGAACCAAAATTCAAATTTTCTTCTTTTGCATAATCGAAATCCAAAATTATAGCCTCTTCTGTTTTATCTTGAGATATTACTGGTGTAATACGTGTTGTTATACTACCAGTTTTAGTTTGGGATACAAATATTATATTTAAATTTTTAAAATCAGTTGGAATGGATTCTGGTAAGCCTATGTCAATATTTAAATAGTTCTTTATGGGGATAACATTTCCTTCCCTGGCAAAAGGTATAATATTTATATAGCGTAGCCCTGTTCTATTAAGTTTTTGTATCTTAAATAATTCTCCAAAAATAGAAAATATCCTCATGGTTTCTTTTTTAAATGACTTAAACCCCTCATATTTTCTACAAGATAGTGCAACTTTATTAATACATAGCATAATTTTATTGGCGCTATCCTCACTTTCAAATCTATAGGGCTCTAAAGCCGTTGCTTTACCTTCGAATGACTTAGGAACAAAAACTTTAGAATAATCATTTCTTATTTTCTCGAAAAATTTGTCCCTATTGCATTCAATGCCCGGCTCTCCTGGAAATATTATCTCAAAAATTGTCTCAACAAGGGGAGCATTTTCATAAATTTCATTTTTGTTGCTCATTCTATATCCTTCAGTAAATCATATTATGATTTATTTTCATGGTGTGCTTTAAATTTGCCCTAAAACCACTGCTCTTCTTCGCACTATCGTCAAGAATTAATTTATACTGCCATTTTGTTTTTGATATATTTTTTCGCCTGAAAAATCTTATCCTTTAGTGGCCGAAGACGTCCAGCTTTGTAACTGGCGGAGAGAGAGGGATTCGAACCCCCGGTGCGAGTTTTAGCCCACACACTCCGTTTCGAGCGGAGCGCCATCAACCAACTCGGCCATCTCTCCGCACTACTGGCCTACCAGTAAACGAAGTACCTACGAGGAAATATACAGTTGCTCTTTCGCGTAACTTTGCCGTTGCTTTGCCCAACGCGAGTCAAAAATCCATTTTCTTGCGCAAAAAATGCAGCCTTACTCTATCTCAGCCATACGTACTGTCGTCAACCCTATTTCACTGCTCTTCTGGGTTCTTTTCCTCAGGCTGCCGCTTTTCGCGGAAATAGCGCTGAAGCAGCTGCGCACACGTCTTTTCCATCACGCCGCCGCTCACCTGAATCGTATGATTAAACTCCGGCAAATTGTGCAGCGAACACACGCTTTCAATTGCGCCCCACCTGGAATTCCGCGCCCCATAAACCAGCCGTGCTATCCGCGCCTGTAGCATAGCCCCAGCGCACATGGGACACGGCTCCAGCGTCACGTACAGCTCGCAGCCCTCCAGGCGCCAATTGCCGACCGCACGTGCCGCCTGGCGCAGTGCCAGCAGCTCTGCATGAGCCGTTGGATCCGCGCTTGCCTCTTTTTCATCATGAGCCGCCGCGAGAATCTCCTCGCCACGCACAACTACGGCCCCTACAGGCACTTCATCGCGCTCGAAAGCCTGTCGGGCCTTATCCAGCGCATATTCCATGTAGCGCTCGTCGCGACCCAGAGTCATAAATGTATATAACCGGCCTGAATAGGAGCTCCACAGCTCCATTGCCTGCCTCTGCGGTTGCGTACGTCTGCTTCGCAGATTTGAGGCAGGGGATCTACTGCTTTTGCATTTCACTAATTGCTTTTCTAATGGCGCTGACTCTGCTGCTCGCTTTGCCGCCAAAAGGGCTAATGGGAAAGTTCTCCACAATGCGCAGGTACTGGTTTTCCGCCTTTTTCATGAGTTTAATCTTTTCATCCTCGGCTTTGGCAAATTGCAGCAGCTTGTCATAGCTCTGCCCCATCTTATAGATTGCATCGTCGGCAATCGGATTCTCAAAGGCCCCGCTGCTTTTTTCGAATAGCTGGATGGCTAGTTCGTATTCTATTTTCGCGCCCTCGGGAAAAATCTTTTCCAGCCGCTCAGCATCCTGGTAGGCATCAATTCCCTCTTTGTAAAATTCCTCGATTTTGGGGGCATTTTCCAACACCGCAAATCCTACGGAAATCATACACGCTACCACCATCCCCAAGAGAAATACTTTCCAGACTGTTCGGCTCATGTTCCACCATCCTTTCTTCTATGGCATTATGAATCGACCTGGCTCACAGCCTCACTATAGATAACCAATCCCAGTTGGGTCAAGTCTTGTCTCAGATGTTCTTCAAGAGAGAGTCGTCGTGCCGCCGGATATATGACACTGGCATTGTTATTTTGGCAAAAAGTGCGGACGATTTGCTAGCTTTTCTGGACAGAAGAGGAAAAGCTGCCTAGCTGTACAGCCAGCATCGGTGTGGCAGCTATTTGGTGCCTTTAACCACCTTATCAACCAACGACGACTGGATTTTCAACCGTAATCCTGATGAGGTGTCAATAATAGTTTCTCCGTCAATCTCCTCAATCACACGCCCCTTAAACGAATTGCCATTTTTCAGATAGATTGTATCCCAAGCTGGAGGTGGAGGTAGCTCATAGGTGACTACAGGTGTGGGCGTTGGTGACGGCCACGGGGTGATTTCAGGCTCAGGTGCAGGGCCAGTCACCATTGCTGGAGCCACCGGTGTTGCCACTATGGTTGGTGTTGTTGGCACCACCTCGGTCAGAGGTATAAGAGGTGTTTCAGCGGCTTCAGGAACCACCTCAAAGGGAAATGGTGAAACAGATGGAGCAGGAGTTGGTGCGAACACGGTCGGCGAGGTTTCCACAGACACACTGAGCAACTCGACCAATGTCGGAGTGGTGTATTGTTCAAGCGAAATCGTTGGCGGCTCATAAGGGGGAATTCCCGACGTGGGGATACCGGCATATGAGTCTGAAAAGACAGTTGCTTTCACGCTCTGAAAAAACACTGTGGGATTCTCCTTTGTTGGGTTGCGGTAATTAAAAAGCACGAGCCCATCAGCTCCATGCACGAAGGCTATTTGCATTTGAGGCAAAATTGCATCGGTAAAATTCATGAAACCAGCAATCCCCACAAGTATTTTCGCTTTACCCTTATTCTGCAGTGCAAAGTCCGTCCAACTGACAAATACGGTCCCGCGTGGATGCCCGCGCCAGAAATTCTTCAAACAAATATTATCCACAATCCCTGCCTCGGCCCACTCCACCCAATTTTGTAGGCCCCGATAAAAAGTCCCGGAGCTCAAGAATTCCTCTACAGATTCAGGAGCATCGCCTGAGACATTTACGGCCACCGTCAAATCCACGCCTGGCTTCATGCTACGCAACGTTGAAAAAAGCCGTTGTACAAGCTGCGTCACCTGCTCCTGCCGCCATTGGCACCATTGCGGGTCTTCAGGCAAAGGCTTTCCCTCACGCTGGAATTGTCGGTTGAATCGCTCAACCGCCTGCGGATTGTATCCCCACTCTCGTCCACTCCCGGGATAGCAAATTTCATCAATACAAACGCCATCAATGTCGTAATTTTGTACAACCTCCATAACCAACCTGACAATATGGTCCTGCACCTCAGGCAATCCCGGATCCAGATAGTACGTCTTGTCGCTGGTCAGCTTGTTGCCCTGGTAGTTCTCAGTGATCCAGTCGGGATGAGTGTGAATAATATTACCTGCGGGAGGCATTGGGTCTGCCCAGCTCTCGTACACCCTGAATACAGAGAATACAGGATGAATCATAAGGCGTTTTTCAATGCCCGAGGCAGTGTGCGCCTGCGCAACGAGGTCGCTGAGCGGATCGAGATAAGCCATGTCAATCCGCTCTGCTCTTGAGACGATACGCGAGCGATAAAATGCCGCACCGTCCGCATATACCTCCGGAAATAGCGTGTTGAAATTATACTGGCGAAGGGTCTGTATTAATGCCGAGCTTTCTTCGGAGATGGTGAAATTTCTCCCTCGCGCTTCCACCCACATGCCGTAGACTGCATCGTATTCCACGGGCGCGTTGATCTGAGCCTGAGCACTGAGCGCCAGGCTGGTCACGACCAGGCAAAACGTAAGACACGAAATGTATTTTCCCGACATGAGGCGTAATGAGTCCATAGTTTTTTCATCCTCTCTTGGGATACGGCACATCAAACCCTGCAATCATTGCAGCGTTGCTCATGCTGAGTGCCATTAACGATCACAGCATAAAACAGGTTTTTGCGAAGAAAAAATCTGTGTGAAGCCTGGAAGCCCGAAGCTTTTATACTGTTTTATGAAGTGGTCGTTTTCGATCACACATTAACTTCAGAGTATGAACTAACAGTATGCCCATCAAACAGCGAAGTGACCAGAGCGCAGAGAAGTACATCTGACGAAGCATAGCCTATTCCGTGCTAGCCAAACCCACACAGCCATTCAGGGATCATTTGAGTCCAAGCTGTTTTCTGATCAGTTCGCAAAGGCTCTCTTTGATTTCTAAGTGACGAGGGATCGGTGCTTTCCTTCCCTTCTCGGCATTCACGTAGATGTCATGCTTTCTACCACGACGCTTCAGATAGCATCCAGCGTCTACTAGCTCGCGGATGAATTCGCGACGCTTCACACTTCAACCCCAATCTCCTTTATCTGAACTCCAGCGTAAGGCAAGACTCCCTCGTCTTCCCTCATGATCTGGTAAGCATCCCGGATATTCTCCTCTAATTCCTGGAGAGACTCTCCTTGGCTAAATACGCCTGGAATTTCCTTGAGCCTACCGACATACCAACCTTCGTCTTGCCAATATTCGAGCGTGAAATTTCTCAACATACTTTCTTCCTCCCACAAAAAGCTAATTTCGGCTTACATCTATGATAAGCGAACTCCGAGTATGAATTAAAACTCTGCCGATGGAACTGGGAGTTGTACTTTAAAATTTGCATTTTCAACGAACCCGATTTTCTGGCTACAATTAGAATTATTAGGCCGTGAAGGTCAAGTTAAAAGATGTACAACCGTGCAATTTCCGTCTGCCGAGAATCGAGGCACGACTTTGTTTATTCGGACTTGTCCAACAAGTCGAGAACCCAAATACATCTCAGGCGGATAAATGCGTCTGCTTCATCCGTATTGAAATCCTCGAGCCAACTACCTCCCATTCGATATGCAATCAAGCCTGAGGGGTCGGTTCTTTACCCAAAAATGTCTGGACAAAGGGGGAAGATACTTTTCATAGTATAGGCACTTAATGCGTCACAGGAGCCTGATTAGCATGGCAATCAAATTCGACTTCACGAATGCCATGAATTCAGCCATTGGTGAGGCACACGGCATCAATCCGCGTGCAATTGAAGCACTGCAACCTCGCGCTCTGGCTATTCATAAGACCCTTCAGACCCAAAGCAAGTCGGGCATACTTGGGTTCTATCATCTGCCGTATGATGATTGTCTGGTTCGGGCTGTGCGGGCGCTGGTCCCCACTGTGCGCAAAACGTGCGATAATTTCGTGGTCTTGGGTATCGGCGGCTCTGCCCTTGGTGCACAATGCCTCTGCCGTGCTCTTACACATCCCTATCACAACCTTCTGCCAAGAAAGATGCGAAAAAACAGTCCGCGCATCTTCTTCCTGGATAATGTAGACCCCGAACAGGTCTCTGGCCTTCTCGATACTATGAATCTCAAGCGAACGGTGTTCAACGTCGTGACGAAATCCGGGACAACGGTAGAGACCATGGCCACGTTCTTCTTGTTTTACAACCGCCTGAAACGTGCTGTTGGAGCCTCGCGAGTTGACAGGCATCTTATCATCACCACTGATCCGCACAAGGGAGAACTCCATAGGATTGCTCGTGCACACCGCCTGCGTACCCTTCCAATTCCTGATAATGTGGGAGGGCGATTTTCAGTGTTTAGCGCTGTTGGGCTTCTTCCCGCTGCTGTCGTGGGGATTAACATTCCTACACTCCTGCAAGGGGCCCAAGCCATGGATAAGCGCTGTCGCTCTACCCGGCTCTGGCGAAACCCCGCGTATCTAAATGCTGCAATTCACTACATTGCAGACACTGAGAACGGCAGAACCATGTCGGTGATGATGCCCTACAGCTATGCACTTACCGTTGTGGCAGATTGGTATTGTCAGCTTTGGGCCGAGAGCCTGGGTAAGCGCTTGAATCTGGACGGACGACGCGTGGAAGTTGGCCAAACGCCCATTAAAGCCGTTGGTGCTACAGATCAGCACTCGCAAATTCAGCTCTACAACGAAGGGCCAAATAATAAGATCATCACCTTTTTACAAGTGGATAAGTTCCGTATGCGTTCACACGTTCCTCGTCTGCCCGGCCTATCGCCTTCGCTTCGCCATCTAATGGGAGTCGAGCTAGGGGAACTACTGAATAGCGAACTGCTGGCCACGGAGTTTGCCCTGACCAAAAACCAGCGTCCAAACGTCAAATTCATATTTGACTCTATCACGCCTGAAAACCTTGGCGGATTGCTCTTTCTTTTAGAAGTCCAGACCGCCTTTGCCGGTGGATTGTACAACGTCAATGCCTACAATCAGCCGGGTGTAGAAGAAGGCAAGAGAGCTACAAACGCCTTGCTAGGCCGGGACTCTCCGCAAGCGAAACAGAAGAAAGCTGAGCTCGATGCCTTCCAGAAAAGGAAGCGCTACCAATGCCTGTAAGGACTATCGCGTGGAGCAAGAATTGCGTTAGAATCATTGATCAGACGCAGCTGCCCGTTAGATTGCGTTACCTCTCAATTCGCCGCATTGATGACCTCTGGCGCGCAATCCGTACGCTGCAGATACGAGGGGCTCCTGCCATCGGCATTGCTGCTGCGTTTGGCGTTTATCTGGGTGTACGCCACTCGCGCGCCAAGTCTTTTAAGGCGTTCTACCGCCAGATTAAAAAGGCAACGGCCTACCTCGCTACAGCCCGCCCAACGGCTGTGAATCTCTTCTGGGCACTGGACCGCATGAGCGCGATTGCAAAGAAATACGCCAACAAATCAGTCGGGACGATCAAGAAACACCTACTGCATGAGGCGATCGCCATGATCGAGGAAGACCACAAGGTCTGCAAGGCCCTGGGCGACTTCGGAGCCTCCCTTCTTAAAAACAACTACGCTGTACTTACCCATTGCAATGCTGGCGGTCTCGCCACTGCAGGATACGGGACAGCACTGGCGATAATCTACAGGGCCGTAGAACAGGGTAAGCGCATCCACGTGTTTGTGGACGAAACCCGTCCTCTACTCCAAGGGGCACGTCTGACAACATGGGAACTCAGACAAAACAATATCCCGGTAACACTGATTTGCGACAATATGGCAGCATGGCTGCTTGCTCAGCAACGCGTACAGGCCATTCTGGTCGGAGCTGACCGCGTAGCAGCGAATGGAGACATTGCGAACAAGATCGGAACGTATAACCTCGCGCTCCTGGCTTATCACCACCACATCCCTTTCTACGTTGCTGCTCCCCTATCTTCCTTTGACTGGACGCGCCCTTCAGGCCATGCAATCCCGATTGAGCAACGCCAGAGCCACGAAGTGACCCACATTCAGTCAACTCGCATCGCACCGCATGGTATCGGCGTTTATAACCCAGCATTTGACATCACGCCGCATAAATTTGTCACAGCGATCATCACAGAAAAGGGTATAATTCGGCCACCTTTTGCAAAAAGAATACAAAAGATTCTTACTGGCCAAGCAGACCAATAATGGCGTAAAGACTGGGAGATGACGGCTTGAATTCAATCCTGCCACATTTACAGGGCGGTGCGGCAAAAATACCTGAAAAATTAACAGAAAACGGCAGAAATCTATTGACATGGTTAAATAAGAATCCTATGAATGTCCTCAATTTTATTGTTCCAGAGGTATATCTTTATTTATTTATATTTAAATGTTGTTGAAACCTATATGCTTTTTTCTACCATTTATATTGGAGAATGAATTATGTTCAATAAAGTTGCTGTCATTGGCGCCGGCGTTATGGGTCAGGGAATTGCCCGCACGTTAGCCCAAGCCGGTATTGACGTGATTTTCAAGGAGCTCAATAAGGATCTCGTGAACGAGTCCCTCGCTGATATCGAGCAATCCCTGGATAGAGACATTGAGCGCTGGGGTATTACCAAGAGCGAAAAACTGGCTATACTTTCGCGTATCAGGGGAACGGACAGTTACGAAGAGATACAGGGCATTGATCTCGTCATTGAGGCCATTAAGGATGATTTTGATAAGAAGGCCAAACTCTTCGAAGAAATGGATGGGATCTTCTCCAAAGATCTGATTTTTGTTTCCAACACCGCGGCCCTGAGTATTACTGAGCTCGCCAGCCGAACTCAGCGTGCGGACAAGGTTGTGGCGATGCATTTTCTGCACCCGGTTCCCAAGCGTCGTGTGGTTGAAATTGTGCGTGGTCTGCACACGTCGGATCAGACATTTAAAACTATCAAGGCTTTTGCTGAAGTCATTGGGAAAGTAGCTATTGAGGTCTTTGAATATCCCGGGTATGTTACAACCCGCGTTATTCTGCCTTTTCTCAATGAAGCAATGTACGTGGTGATGGAAGGTGTTGCCAGCGCCCAGGATGTGGACACGGCAATGAGGCTGGGCTATAACTTTCCCCTCGGACCTCTGGAGCTGGCAGACCAGATGGGTCTGGATGAAGTGACGCTCTGGATGGACCAGCTATTCCATGAACTTGGGGACGTGAAGTATCGTCCATGCCCATTGCTGCGTAAGCTCGTGCGTGCAGGTGATCTTGGACAAAAAACCGGCAAAGGCTTTTATACATACAATGAGAATGGCCAACGGATCAGCTAAAGCGATGAATCTACGGTTTGCCCGGATGACGCTCTTGGAAGTACGCTGCGCGAGCCCAGCTATGCTGCCAGCACGCCTTTGCTTCCCACGAGCTACTGAATTGGAGAGATAAAATGAAAGTGCTCGTTTTGAACTGCGGAAGCTCATCGGTGAAGTTTCAACTAATTGAAACAAGCCTTGAAGCTATTGAGAACGTAACAGACCAGACTCTTGCTAAGGGTCTAATTGAGAATATCGGAATGACCACCTCTGTTGTCCACTTCGAAACCGAGGGAAAGCCTCCGCTGAAAGAAACCCCTACTATCCTGGAGCACAAGGTTGCGATTTCGAAGGTCATCAAACTGCTCACTGACCCTGATCATGGCGCTATCAGCGACGAGAAGGAGATTTGTGCGGTTGGCCATCGCATGGTGCATGGCGGCGAGAAATTTGCCTCATCGAAAATTATCACCCCGGAGGTTTATGAAGAAATTGATGCATGTATCGAGCTTGCGCCACTTCACAATCCGCATAACATAAAAGGATATCAAATAGCCAAGGCGCTCCTGCCCAACATCGCACACGCAGCCGTTTTTGATACATCGTTTCATCAATCAATGCCCAATTATGCTTATATCTATGGGCTCCCCTACGTTCTCTATCAGCGTCACGCTATCCGACGGTACGGCTTTCATGGCACCTCACACCGCTACCTGATTTATCGGTTCGAACGCATTCTGAAAACACCGCGAGAGAAGCTAAAAATCATTACCTGCCATTTAGGCAATGGATGTAGTATCGCAGCCATCCGTTATGGGAAATCCATTGATACAACGATGGGTTTCACACCGCTAGAAGGCCTGGTTATGGGGACGCGGAGTGGCGATATTGACCCGGCAATTATTCTGCATGTAATGGCGAAGGAAGAGCTGGGATTGCACGAGGCCAACACGTTGCTCAATAAGCACAGCGGATTGATGGGCATTTCAGGCGTGTCAAACGACATGCGCGAGCTCATTAAGGAATCGGAAAAGGGCAACGAACGAGCCAGGCTGGCCATTGATATTTTCTGCTACCGTGTGAAGAAGTATATTTGCGCGTATGCAGGGGCTTTAGGTGGTGTGGACGCCATCGGCTTTACCGCGGGAATAGGAGAAAACTGTACGCTGGTTCGCGAGAAATCGTGCGAAGCACTCGATTTTATGGGCATTGAACTGGATGCGGAGCGCAATCGCAGCATCAACGGCAAGGAAGGACTTATCTCCCGGGACAGCTCCGCGGTCAAAGTTTATGTAATCCCCACTAATGAGGAACTCGTCATCGCCCGCGACACGGTCCGCTGTATTGAAGGCGTATTTTAAACTCTGCCCGTCGGACTGATCCCCTATCCTTCCATGAGCATGGATGTTCAGGTCAGCCGCATGGTAACCGCGGGCTTCTGTGCGCCGCCAGGCGCGTCTGTTGCAGCGGCACAAAAATTTTTAGTGTCTTGGTGTCTTTGTGGTTAGTGTTTTTTTGCCCTGCATTCTTTTTTTTCTCACCACTAAGGCACAAAGACACAAAGGCGGGCACAAAAAATTCTTCGTTTCTTTGTATTTTCGTGTCTTGGTGTCTTGGTGGTTAGAATTCCTCCCCTTCTTACTTTTTTTCACCAGTAAGGCACAAAGACACAAAGGCCGACACAAAAAATTCTTCATGTCTTTGTATTTTCGTGCCTTCGTGTCTTCGTGGTTAATGTTTTCCATCTTTTTCCATTCACAACACCATTCTCTTGATGCCGTCCTTGATGCATGCAACATTGAAGTTGATCAACAGGCCCGGAGTTCTGGGGGAGTTCTGGGGACGGGAGTTCTGGGAGTTCTGGGGACAGAGAGGCTGTCCGACAATTCGTTTTTAGAATTTTTCGGATTTTTCTT